>QCLY01000061.1 GCA_003214195.1 Prochlorococcus sp. AG-418-G23 | reverse complement strand
AAAGAGCAAATATCAACATTAATCGATTTAAAAGCTTTTCCTCTTGTATTGAAAATCATTTTTTTATCTGAAGAGAATTGTTTTAAAGCTAAATTTAAATAATCTGATAATGGAGGATCCTTTACAATATCAATTAATTGGTATTCCAAATCGTTGTTATCGAGCCATTTTGCTGCTTTTCGGCAAGTAGTGCATCTTAAATAACTATAGAAAATTATTTTTTTCAATTTACTTTGCTAATTGTTGATTTCTTAAGCACTTTAAAGTTTTTCTTCTTAGAAGGTATGCAAGCTTTCAACAAATTTTCAACAACATCAAAATCCCTCCAACCATCAATTTGCACTGTTCTTCCATCAAGTCCTTTACTTGTTCTAAAAAATTCAGCAACATCTTCTAGCTGATTTGGAGCAATTTGATTAATACTTACTATGTTGGCCTGTCTAGGATTAGCCATAGGGACGCATAACAGTTTTCCATCATATGCACCACAATCATACATGTCCAAAACTCCAATAGGTCTAGCCTTTATTAAACAACCAGCAAAAGTAGGCTCATCCATTATCACCATCGCGTCTAGAGGAGCACCATCATCTGCAAGGGTATTTGGGATGAAACCATAATCAAAAGGGTACCGAACTGAAGAATGCAATACTCTATCTAATGCCATTATTCCTGCATCAGAACAATATTCGTATTTATTCCTACTGCCTGCAGGTATTTCAACTATGATATTTACTATTCCATTCATTGGAGATGGAGGTATCGAACTAAGATCCATCTTTTTTAAAATCGTGATTAAAAATTACCTCGTTTCCCTTAGATAATGGTCTTCCAATTAATATACTGATTGATGGCAATACAAATGTTAAAAAAGCAAAAATAATGCCCAAAGAGGTTATTGATAAACTCCTTATACTTAAGGGGTCATCATCATCTTTCTCAAAATCATTTTGAGCAGAACCGAGAGAAGATACTTCGCTTGATGTTCTTTTTACAAATTGCTTTGATTTAGTAAAACTCAAGAACTCTTAATTGGTAAAGGTGTAAAAGATAATTGAACACAATTATCCTACAATTTAAATGTCAATAAATCAAAACATTCTTTAGTGACTTCATTAATTATTCTTTTTCAAGTAACGACCTAATACTTTTTAATTCTTCTAATATTTGCAAAAGTACGTTTTGAGCTGCTGAGGAAGGTGTATTAAATACCTCTACTGTAACTTCCTTAATTCTTAAAATATCTTTGGCAAATCTTGCTACTTCATTAGGATGGAATTTTAAAGGATCTTTTTGATCAGTTCTAAATTCGGGATTTAATTTTCTTGGATTAAAACTTGGATTTAGATTTCTTAAATCAGTATTTGTATACCTATAAACAGAGGCTCTTGATCTGTTTAGAAATTTTTGAACTTCATCAATCCCTACTAATTGTTCTTCGCTAGAAATATTGGAATCTATACTTTCCATAAAACTTAAGTAAATGTTTTAATAATGAATTTTTAAAAAGATTTTGAACTTCATTACTGAAAAAGTTAGCAGAAAGAATATTTCTAGACTAGATGCGTTGAGGGACTCAAGACACTTCAAATTTTTTTTTCATCTTAATTGATAAAATTGATTATTATTAAGGATTTTTTGTATGCGCGTGACTACCTCATTTCCTCTGGGGACACTTCGTGACACACCTTCTGAAGCTGAGATTATTTCACATCAATTACTTTTAAAAGCAGGTTACATTCGCAGAATAAACAGCGGCATTTATGCATACATGCCACTAATGCTAAGAGTTATTGAAAAAATATCCTCAATAATAGAGGGTGAACTAAAAAGTATTGGTTGCACAAAATTACTCTTACCTCAACTTCATCCAGCAGATTTGTGGAGAAAGACTGAAAGGTGGGAAGGATATACAGCGGGAGAGGGGATAATGTTTAATCTTAAAGACAGACAGGGTAAAGAATTTGGTTTAGGCCCAACTCATGAAGAGGTGATCACCAGTATTGCATCAGAGATAATCAACTCCTATAAACAATTACCCCAATGTTTCTACCAAATCCAGACAAAATTTAGAGATGAAATAAGGCCAAGATTTGGATTAATGCGCAGTAGAGAATTTATAATGAAAGATGCTTATTCTTTTCATTATTCAAGGGAAGATCTAGC
>QCLY01000060.1 GCA_003214195.1 Prochlorococcus sp. AG-418-G23 | reverse complement strand
TAGTTTAAATCTTGAAGAAAAACTTGCTATCGCCCATCAGTTAGCAAGATTAGGTGTTGATGTCATAGAGGCGGGATTCCCTTTTGCAAGTCCTGGGGATTTTAAAGCTGTTAATAAAATTGCCAATTCCGTAGGTAAAGAAAATGGTCCTATAATATGCGGTTTAGCCAGAGCATCTAAAGGGGATATAAAAGCATGTTACGAGGCAGTCAGTCTAGCTCCTAAGAAAAGAATTCATACTTTTATTGCCACAAGTGATATTCATCTTAAACATAAACTTAAAAAATCCAGAAAAGATGTTCTTCAAATAGTTCCGGATATGGTTAATTATGCAAAATCTATGGTGGATGATATTGAGTTTTCTTGTGAAGATGCCTCAAGAAGTGATCCTGATTTTTTATACGAAGTGATTCAACTTGCAATTTCTGCAGGAGCAACAACAATAAATATCCCTGATACTGTTGGATTTACAACTCCTAGTGAATTTGGCAAATTAATTGCCGATATAAATAAAAACGTTCCAAACATTGATGAGGCAGTAATCTCAGTTCATGGACATAATGATTTAGGTTTAGCAGTAGCCAATTTTTTAGAAGCAGTAAAAAATGGAGCAAGACAATTAGAATGCACGATTAATGGAATAGGAGAAAGAGCCGGTAATGCCTCTCTAGAAGAATTAGTAATGGCACTGCATGTAAGAAAAAGTTATTTTAATAGTTTTTTCAAAAGAAATCCAGATTCACCAACTCCCCTTACGGCTATAAGAACAGAAGAAATAACAAAAACATCTAGACTTGTCGCCAATCTAACTGGAATGACTGTACAACCTAATAAAGCAATTGTGGGGGCCAATGCTTTTGCACATGAGTCAGGCATTCATCAGGATGGGGTTTTAAAAAATAGACTTACTTACGAAATTATTGATGCAAAAACTGTAGGTTTGAGTGACAACAAAATATCTTTGGGAAAACTTAGTGGAAGAAGTGCAGTGAGAGCAAGATTAGAAGAGATGGGATATGATTTGAGCCGAGAAGATTTAAATGATGCTTTTGCTCGTTTCAAGGACTTAGCTGACAGGAAAAGAGAAATTACTGATAGAGATTTAGAAGCAATTGTTAGTGAACAAGTACAGCTCCCAGAAGCTAAGTTTCAATTAAGTCTTATACAAGTAAGTTGTGGTAATGCATCTAAACCTACTGCCACCATTTCGCTTCTTAACACTGAAGATAATACTGAGGATACTGCTGTATCAATAGGGACTGGACCCGTTGATGCCGTATGTGAAGCTTTAAATAAATTAGCTAAAGTTCCAAATGAATTAATTGAATTTTCTGTTAAGTCGGTAACTGAAGGAATTGATGCTTTGGGCGAAGTAACAATAAGAATAAGAAGGGATAATAAAATATATTCTGGTCATTCTGCTGATACGGATGTTGTTGTTGCTGCAGCAAATGCTTACGTTAATGCATTAAATAGACTTGTTTTTTCTGAGAAAAAGAAATCAATTCATCCACAATTTGATAATTTAGAAAATCCTAATAAAATTTCTATCTAATCAAGCAAACTAAATTATTTCTTAGGAATATTAAGTAACTTTTAAAATAGCGTCTTAATATTGTAGATTAATCTTATACTTAAAGCAGTAAATAATGAGAGAAAGGTTACCAGGATATTGGGCACTTTCATGGATTGGGTTAATCAGCAATATAGTTGCACTTCCAATTATCGCGTTAATTATAATTTATGGACCTCCACTTAAAGTTGCAAATATAACTCTTGCCATAAGTCTTGGTTGGCCTGCTGCGATAGTTGGAATAGTTTCTTCAGCAGCTCTTTTAGCAGAGAGAAAATGGGGAGTAACCTTAACTCAAGTATCTCTATCAATGGTTATTGCAGGTATGGGTCCTTATTCAGTGGTAAGGCTTATAACTCTTAAAGACATTTTTAGAATTGGTGGGTTTACTCTTTTAACAACATTATTAAGCACGTTAGCCCTTTTATATTGGTGTAATCCAAAACATCGAAGAAGTATAAGGCTGTAAATTATTTAAAAAAGAATCATGAAAAAGTATTATTCTTGCTAGTTGGATACTGAATTCTTCTATGTCTAATTCTTTTCCATACATTCAAAAACGCCCTTTTAATTAAAAATATTTCTCCTTTTGATAAATTACAATCATCAAGTTGGCCATC
>QCLY01000059.1 GCA_003214195.1 Prochlorococcus sp. AG-418-G23 | reverse complement strand
CTAGACAGCAGTTAAATAATAAAATTCAAAAAAGATTTATTAAAAATTAGGATCTCCTCGATAGCCTGTTTTTATAGCTAATTCATTTAAGTCTTGAGTTCCACTGATGATTTCTCCATTTATTTCCCAAGAAGGAAATCCACTAATTCCTTTCGCTTGGCATAGCTCAAACTCATTATCTTTCCCATCTTTAGCACATTCAACTACTTTTAATTCTTTAACTGCTTCTTTACCAAATAGTTGTTTCTGATCATGACAATGCGGGCACCAATAAGCACTATACATAACAATATTATTTTCTCTTAAAAATTTTGCAAATTTTACCTTCTGAGGAGAGCTTGAAGTGGTAATTATGGGTGATACATTTTCAGTGGGACTTTTAATATCAATAGCATTTGATGGATCAACGTTAGTTGACCAAATTAGGCCACCAAGAAGTACACTTATGGCTACTATAAAACCTCTGAAAATCATAGGTTCTCTACTTTCAAACTTTGCTCCAATCATAGAAATTATAAAGATAGAAAATGATAAAATTGCTGAAAGTATACAAAAAAAACAATATGCCTCAATCTTAAAAAACATTATGTTGATTAACAAAAAGCTAAATGTAGAGGAGGCACAAGAAATTAGAAATATTAACCACCATAAAAACTTATTTAGCTTTTCTTTAGGAGATATTAAATTAAGCGAGAGTATTATTGCGATAACTAATATCGATAAATATGTTATGAATCCAGCTAGTGAGAGAGGTATATTAACTTGATTATTTTCAAATAAAGTACCCCAAGGACTATTTAAAACTGTTTCACAACCATTTTGAATCCCAGGGCATGAAAGCGAATTAAATAATCCCCAGTTTTTTAAAGAAATCGAACCTGTGTCAACTAAGCCTATAGTGCTAAGAATTGCGATTATGATTTTTGGCCATTTCAAATCTTTATTTTTCTTACTTTTAAAAGTCTTAAGAGGCATAAAAAAAATCAAAGTTTGTTATTTACATAATCTATCCTAATATTATCTTGGCATATGAGTTATACACGAAATGCTGTTAAAATTTTTTAATTTTTAAATTTGGTGAAACCCAATAATCTCAATATTAAAGAAAAAAAACTTGCCAAGGTTGCATTTAGTCATGTTGGTTGTGAGAAAAATCTTGTTGATACTGAACACATGCAAGGATTATTAGATAAAGAGGGTTACGAAGTTGACAGTAATATAAAGGATGCAAATGTTGTTGTTGTAAATACTTGTAGTTTTATTGAAACAGCTAGAGAAGAATCTATTAGAAAAATTCTAGAATATACAAATAAAGGAAAGGAAGTAATAGTTGCAGGCTGTATGGCTCAGCATTTTAAAGATGAACTATTAAAAGAAATCCCTGAAATAAAAGGTTTGGTTGGAACAGGAGATTATCAAAAGATAGCCAAAGTTTTGGACAGAGTGGAAAAAGGGGAAATCGTTAATGAAGTTTCAAAAATACCTGAATTTATTGCAGATAAGGAAATACCTCGTTTTGTAGATAAAAACAAATTTGTTGCTTATCTTCGTATTGCTGAAGGCTGTAATTATAATTGCTCTTTTTGTATCATTCCTAAGTTAAGAGGTCCTCAAAGAAGTAGAACAATAGAATCTATAATTTCAGAAGCCAAAAGTCTTGCAAAGCAGGGTATTCAAGAAATCATACTAATTAGTCAAATAACAACTAATTATGGTCAAGATATTTATGGAGAACCATCTTTAGCCAAACTTTTGAATGAACTTTCTGAAGTCCCAATTCCTTGGATAAGGATACATTATGCTTATCCAACAGGTTTAACTGATGAAGTTATTAGAGCTTTTAAAGATTCAAAGAATATAGTGCCGTATTTTGATCTGCCACTTCAGCATAGTCATCCAGATGTATTGAAGAGTATGAATAGACCTTGGCAGGCTTCTTTGAATGAATCAATTTTGGAGAAAATTAGAGAAGAAATTCCATCTGCTGTATTAAGAACTAGTCTCATTGTTGGTTTCCCAGGAGAAAAAAAAGAACATTTTGAACATCTTCTCGAATTTTTGGATAGGCACAAATTTGATCATGTGGGAGTGTTTATTTTTTCTCCTGAGGAAGGAACTGCAGCTTTTGATTTGCCAAATAAAGTATCCTTAGAGGTTGCAGAGGCAAGAAAAGATAACGTTATTTCAGTTCAACAAAATATCTCTAAAGATAAAAATCAGTCATATGTTGGCTCAAGAATGAAGATTTTGGTAGAAAAAATTTCAGACAATAACGAATTAATTGGAAGGTCCTACAATTTCGCCCCTGAAATTGACGGAAATG
>QCLY01000058.1 GCA_003214195.1 Prochlorococcus sp. AG-418-G23 | reverse complement strand
CAGCAAGAGAAGAGAAATTTGAATTAAGGTTGATCAAAGAAAATGAAGGTGATTCAACCTTCATGAGATTAAGAGCACATAGGGACGAATTAATTTCTTTAGAAAATGAACTTGGAGAAAAACTTCAATTAAAAAGTGACGGCTCTTTATTTAAAACACCTATTTAAGGTACTTCAAAAAGTTATTCGATATTTATTAATCAAAGATATTATTCTCTATGCAGAATTTCTCTAACTCTTTATCATTTAACCAATCTTGAGGTTTTGTAAAAATTGATGTGAGAAATTCCTCTCGAGAACCCTTTCTGGCTTGATATCCATATTCCCATCTGGCTAAAGGAGGTAAGGACATTAATATAGATTCAGTTCTACCATTTGTTTGTAGTCCAAAAATCGTCCCTCTATCCCAAACTAAATTGAATTCTACATATCTACCTCTTCGATATAATTGGAATTCTCTTTCATTGGAGGTATATTCTTGAGAAGCTCTTTTTTCAATAATTGGAAGATATGAAGGTAAGAATGCTTTTCCACAATTTTCTGCTAGTGAAAATAAATCATCCCAATTTAAATTAGATTTGCCAATATTTTGTGAAGCTTTTGATGCTTCTCCATTTTTATTGTTTCCTCTATAAATATTATCTGAACCATCTTGATAATCATAAAAAATACCTCCTATGCCCCTAGATTCATTTCTGTGCTTTAAGTAGAAATATTCATCACACCATGGTTTGAACACTTTATGTAAATCTTTATCAACTCTTTCACAAGCTTTTTTATGTTCTTTATGGAAATTTCTTACATCAGAAAGATAAGGATAAAAAGGGGTTAAGTCGGCACCTCCGCCAAACCACCAAACAGGACCAGCTTCGAAATAACGATAATTCAAATGAACTGTAGGAATATAAGGATTCTTAGGATGTAATACCATAGAGGTTCCTGTGGCAAACCATTCATGACCTTTTGCTTCCGGCCTTTGAGAGATAATCGATTGAGGTAATTCTTTCCCCTGCACTTCAGAGAAATTTACTCCTGCTTGCTCAAAAATAGAACCGTTTTTCAATACTCTTGATCTTCCACCACCACCTTCGTCTCTTAGCCAGGATTCTTCGGTGAATTTCCCTTTGACATCAATATTTTCAAGGCCTGAACAAATTTTGTCTTGTAGTGTTAATAAGAGATTTTTAGTTTTTTCTCTCGAGTTTTTAGGAGGTTCTTTGAACATTTATTTAATAAATCTTGAAGAAAAGAATTTTCTAATTAATTATAAGTTTCCCTTTATAATTTCTCTTAGGGGGTTCTTATTGCCTATTATTTGATAGTTCGACATAGTTCTTAACCTTTTAAACAGTCGACCACCTGATTAAAATATTTAAAAAATTAATGACCACAATAAAAGATGCGAATTTTGCTTTACAAAAGGTTCTAGATACTGGATCAAAGAAAAATGTAATTGAATTAGCTTGGATCAAAAACGTAAGAGTAAATATTCCAAGAGTAATCGTAACACTATCTTTACCATCATTCGCAAATTCTCAAAGGGATAGAATTGTAAAAGAAGTTCGAGAAATTTTACTTGATTTTGAAGATATTAATGATGTTCAAATAGAGATAGATAATAATTCTTCTCAAACTGAAAATAAAGGCCCTGAGTTGCAGCAGATTGATGGTATTAGACATATTATCGCTGTTAGCAGTGGTAAAGGTGGAGTTGGGAAAAGTACAATAGCTGTTAATCTTGCTTGTTCTTTAGCTAAATTAGGCTTAAAAACTGGTTTGCTAGATGCTGATATCTATGGACCTAATACCCCCTCAATGATGGGCGTTGCTGAACAGAATCCTAAGGTTACTGATGGTGGTGGTAATGATCAAAGGTTAATACCAATAAAAAAGTATGGAATTTCCCTAGTATCGATGGGTTTTCTTATAGAAGAAGGTCAGCCAGTAATATGGAGAGGACCAATGCTTAATAGTATTATCCGTCAATTTCTTTACCAAGTAGAATGGAATGATCTTGATTTTTTGGTGATTGACTTACCTCCAGGGACGGGAGATGCTCAAATATCTCTTTCTCAATCAGTTCCTATTTCTGGAGCCATTGTCGTTACAACTCCCCAACAAGTATCTTTGCAAGATGCCAGGAGGGGATTGGCAATGTTTAAACAACTTGGCGTCCCTTTATTGGGAATTGTAGAAAATATGTCAGTATTTATTCCGCCAGATATGCCTAATAAAAGATATGAAATTTTTGGTAGAGGTGGAGGACAAACATTGGCTAAAGAAAATGATCTACCATTATTAGCTCAAATCCCTATTCAAATTCCCCTTGTTGATGAAAGTAATAAA
>QCLY01000057.1 GCA_003214195.1 Prochlorococcus sp. AG-418-G23 | reverse complement strand
AGAAATTAATTTAAATTAAAAAATCTTGGCTGATTTTTTCAAGGATTATAAAATGAGGGAAATTCTGTTACTTTAGTCACCAAAGATTCTTAATATATTATGCTTATGACAAACAAGTCTTAATAATAATTAGAAGATCAATTAAGAGGCAGCATGAAAACTTATATTAATACATAATAAAATGAAAATATTATTAGTAATTGACTCAATGGCTTCAGGAGGAGCTCAAAGAATACTCGTAAATCTAATTAATGGTCTAAATAATTCGGACAATGAGATATTCCTATTCCTATTCAACTCCAAATCTACTTATTTTTTAACAGAAGAGATTAAAAAGAAAGTCAATTTAATAGAGATATTTAGAAAAAATGATGGGTTTTCGTTTTTTGTATTATTCAAATTAATAAAACTTTACTATTCGGGAGAATTTACTGTATTTAGTTTTCAAATGAATGGCAATTTATATTGTCTTTTGGCTAAATTCTTTAAGTGGAGAACAAAAGTTATAAGTGTTGAGTTAAGTGTTACAAATCCTGCTGAATCGAAAATAAAAAGAATACTTTCAAATATTTTTTTACCATTTGCCAATACTATTTACTGTAATAGTAAAACTCAAACAAAATATCTTGCAGGAAAATTAGGACTTAGGCATAAAGTTTTCACAGTTTGGAACGGTTATAATATTAAAGACTTTCCATTTAAATACAAGAAATTAAGTCGTTTAAAAAATATCTGTATTATTGGAAGAGTAGCTTATCCGAAAAATGGATTATTGCTACTGAATGCTTTGGATCTTTATTATAAAAAATATCAAACCCTTCCAAAAGTAAGATGGGTTGGGAGATTTGATACAGACCCCAAGTCTGTAAAGATGCAAAATCAAATGAATCAATTTATAAATTCAAGAAAATATTTACAAAAATGTTGGGATTGGTCAGGAGAAATAAGGGATATTAAAAGAGTTTTTTATACAAGCGATGCCATGGTATTAACAAGTAGGTATGAAGGTTTGCCTAATGTTATTTGTGAGGCAATGCTTTTTGGATGCCCTGTCATAGCTACATCTGTTTCAGATAATGCTTATATTTTGGGCAAAAAAAAGCAGAGAGGTATACTCTGTAAGCCTAATTCTCCGCGTTCCCTTTTAAAAGCTTTAGAGCATTTAGAGTCTATGTCATCTGAGAAACATATTAATATGGTAAAAGAGGCAAGAGAATTTGCTCAGACTAATTTTAATCTTGAGATAATGGTTGAGAAATACCTAACTAAAGTCTGATATAGTGATCTCCTGGCACACTAGTAATTTATGAAAATTTTAATCACTGGAGGTTTAGGAACTATAGGCAGTTGTTTGGTAGCAAAGCTTTATAAAGATGGACATGATGTTATTATTTACGACAATATGGAAATTGGTAATAAAAATAATCTTGAGGTTTATTTAGAAGAAGAACAGATAAAAAAGATCAAAATTATTAGAAAGGATATTTTAGATAAAGAGCATATCTCATTTGCAATATCTGAATGTGATATGGTTTACCATCTTGCTGCTACACTGGGAACCTTAAATGTAGTTTCACAGCCCTCTAGGATGTTGAATGTTAATTCTATGGGGACACATTTGATCGCTGATTTATGTGTAGCTAAAGGAATTCCACTGGTTATCATGTCTAGCTCCATGGTCTATGGTAAGAATGATAAAAAATCGGTTACTGAATCTGATGATTTATTTGTTGGAGGAAATGTAAATGTAGGTTTATGGTGGTATGCAATTTCCAAAATTGCTGATGAGGCATATGCAAATAGCTTATTGTTAGAAAATCCAGATGCAAAAATAATGATTATTAGACCTTTTAATGTAATAGCGCCTATCCAAAGCCATATAGTTGGCTTTGTTTTTCCAAGGTTTTTTAGAGCGGCATATTTAGGAGAATCATTAAAAGTCTATGGGGATGGCAATCAAAGAAGAACTTTTACTTGGGCACCTGACTTTGTGCAGTGTTTATTATTACTTGTTGAAAAGAATCTTTGGAGAAGAACCTTTAATATTGGAGGTACAGAGTCAATTACTATATTAGAACTAGCAGAAAAAGTAATTGAAATTTCTGGCAGTAGTTCCCAGGTTAGCCTGATGGACCCTCAGGATTTGTTTAATGGTCAGTTTGTTGAAATACCTCATAGGGTGCCAAATGTTGATTATTTAAAGGAAAATATAGGCATCGTACCAACAACAACAACGCAAACTATGATTGAAAATTTTAATTCGTTTTATAGAAATAAAATAAGTAAGTCAGATTTTGATCTTTCTAGATATTAGATTTTAATAGATCAAAGGCTTATTATGCATTTTTAAAATTTATTCTTTTTCCTATAAAACCAAAACTTTAAAAAATATTTTTGTGAGATTCTAAAAAGAAATT
>QCLY01000056.1 GCA_003214195.1 Prochlorococcus sp. AG-418-G23 | reverse complement strand
AGGCTCTATAAAAATTTAATTTGTACAAACTACTATCACCAGATGCAGTTGGAATAAAGCAAATTTTTGGTCTTTTTTTATTAATTAAAGAAATTATATATTTTTCAATTTTAAGAGAGCCTAAAGAACGTCCAAACCCTCCTCCACCAATTGCGACTATATTTTTACTATGCATAGTAAATAGAATATTATTTTATGAATTTAAGACAAATTACCATTAAAGATCAACTGGAATTAAAAAAGGTCTATTTTGATTCAATTCAATCTCTAGATGAAAAAATTTATAGTCAAGAACAAAAAAGGGCCTGGTCAAGTCAAGCTTGGAATAATCCAGATTTTAATAAGTTAATAACTAATGGGAAAGGTTGGCTTATTTGTAAACATGGAATTATTATTGCTTTTGCAACAAGACATCCCCAAGAAAGAATTGCATTATTTTACTGTAGAGGTAAATTCCAAAGAAAAGGATACGGATCTAAGTTACTTCATAAATTAGAAAATGAAGCTAGGGAAGAGGGTTTAGATTCTCTTTCAACTGAAGCTAGCTTAATAAGTTATAAATTATTTCTTAAAAATAAATGGGAAATAATACGTAAAGAAAAAGTTAATATAAACAACATTTTTTTTGAAAGATATAAAATGACTAAAATTATTAAAATTAATTAATAATGTCTGACAAAAGCAAGGTATTAATACTATTTCAAAGAGTTTTAGTTTGGGTGTTGTACTTTTATTCAGGATTTGTACTTTATTCCAACAAAGTTCTTTTACCTTCTATGTTAGTTTCTTTCACAAGAATTATTTATCCATTATCTATTTTTTGGCTACAAATAAGAATTAAAAAAAGAACAAATTTTCTGCATATTGATTCTAAAATGACAACTTCGCAATTATGGTTCAATTTATTACCAGTTATTGCATCTCTATTAACTGTAATTTTTTCTTTAGCAAATCTATTTTTATATATTCTAGGAAAATTTATTAACTTTTAAATTAAATAAATAATTATCTAATTCCATTAAGAATTAGTCTCATAAAAAACATAATGTAAAGACATTTGCCTTTTTAATAAATTTGTTTAAATTTTGTATAGGGATAATTACAATCATGAAAAATATTTCATTAAAGGGAAATATAAATTTTGATAAAAAAAAAGATATATCTGATTATGAATTTTTCTCTTTAAAAAACACAGATAGTTTATACAAAAAAGATATTGGAAAATTTCTTGAGACTCTCTCTTCTCATTTTATTTAGGAAAAGATTTTTTTCTGATCTTCAAATTCAGACAGTAAGACTAATAAAGAAGTATTTGAGGGATAATGAGAAATATTTAAACAACTCCAATGCAATTATTTCTTGCTGACTGCCAATTCCCAGATATTGATAATCAAGTTAAGGCTTATCAATTATTTGTAGAGGCATGGGAAAACGGTGAAATGGCAAAATCAGATAAAACAGATAAATTTGAAATGTTATTTAGAGTGCATGCACCAGGTGAAGGTAGGGTAGTTTGTTTATGTAAGGCACATAGTGATAAAGAAATTTTTGAGCATTTCGCTCCTTGGAGAGCAAAATTTGGCATTCATATGGAATTTACACCTGTAATAAGTTGTCAAAATGTTGTTGATTACCATAAAGAATTGTTCAAAAATTTAGGGTAGTCAACTTAAATCTCAAATTTATCGTGATCAAACCTTTTTTCAATCTTATTAATAAAAAAAAAGATAGAAATATTTCTTCTTCAAAAAGAACGCTTAACCAAGAAGAAAATGTCAAATCTAAACCATTAATTATATTTGGTTTTATCATTTCGTTAACTTCCATCTTTTTACTTTTATTTACTATTAATAATAAATTTGGATGATATTTGAGTAATTAGAACTATTACTTAGTAACAAATATGTTCTATTATAAATTTAAAAATAACTATCAATATGGCATTTAACGAAGGGGGAATGGCCTCAGGACTTCTTATTATTGCAGTTTCAATTGTTTTTGCAGCCGGTTTTGGATTTTTAGTATTACATTTTGTACCAGGGACGCCTTTTTAACAAATCAAATTTAATCAAAAATTTTAATTATCTTAAACATTAACAGTTTCTAAATCCTGCATTTGATTATCTTCAGGATTAGATTTCTTATTCAACCTATAAGCATAAACTAAAGATCCTAAAGCTAAGGTACTAGAAGCTATAATTCCAGATATAAGTATCAAAGCAAATAGACCTCCTATTAATCCGCCTTTTAGTCTTAACAAATT
This sequence comes from Prochlorococcus sp. AG-418-G23, assembly GCA_003214195.1. Taxonomy (GTDB): domain Bacteria; phylum Cyanobacteriota; class Cyanobacteriia; order PCC-6307; family Cyanobiaceae; genus Prochlorococcus_A. Next base: position 184 of record QCLY01000056.1, on the reverse strand, counting down.
TGACTTAATTAAAAGAATCGATAAAAAAACAATAGTTGCTTTTAGAGAAGAGATTTTTAAAAAAGTAAATGGATAAAAAGGACTAAATAACATTTCTTTAGCAGAATATAAATTAGTACGATTCTAAAAATAAATTTAAAAAACTGCAAAAAAAAAGACTCAAATGAGTCTTTTAAAATCTATA
>QCLY01000055.1 GCA_003214195.1 Prochlorococcus sp. AG-418-G23 | reverse complement strand
GATTTTATATAGGAGGAAGAGTTTATGGTCTAGAACTACCAGTTAGAGAATTTCCCTGCAAAACACCTGAAGAAGTTAGAGCCACACTGCCATCAAATTATGATGTAGTTGCATTTCAATGCAGAAATCCAATTCATAGAGCACATTATGAATTATTTACTAATGCCTTACTCTCAGATAATGTTTCTCCTAATTCAGTTGTTTTAGTTCATCCAACTTGTGGGCCAACACAACAAGATGATATTCCTGGAAAAGTAAGATATTTGACTTACAAAGAATTGGAAGAAGAAATATCTGATGAGCGGATAAAATGGGCTTTTTTACCTTATTCAATGCACATGGCAGGGCCAAGAGAAGCTCTTCAACATATGATAATCAGAAGGAATTATGGCTGCACCCATTTTATTATTGGTAGAGATATGGCTGGATGTAAGTCATCATCAACTGGTGAAGATTTTTATGGACCATATGATGCCCAAAATTTTGCGAATAAATGTGCAGACGAGTTGATGATGCAAACTGTTCCCTCAAAAAATTTAGTATATACAAAGGAAAAAGGATACATAACAGCTGAAGAAGCCAAGGAATTGAATTATCAAATTATGAAACTTAGTGGCACAGAATTCAGGAAGAAATTGAGGAGTGGCGAACCAATTCCCGAATGGTTTGCATTTAAAAGTGTAGTAGATGTTCTAAGAAACTCTTAATATTGTTTTATTATTAGTAATATAGATCTATTGGATATTATTTATCGTGAACAAACGTTGGAGAAACGTAGGACTTTACGTCCTAGCTGTTATTACTGTAATTTTCATTGGTACTTCTGTTTTTGATAAACCTAGAACAGAAAATGCCACAAAGACCCTAAGATATAGTGATTTTATAGAAGCAGTTCAAGATAAAGAAATCAGTAGAGTCTTAATATCTCCAGACAACGCCACAGCTCAAGTGGTCGAAAATGATGGAAGCAGATCTGAGGTCAATTTAGCCCCTGACAAAGATTTATTAAAAATCTTAACTGAGAACAATGTAGATATAGCTGTAACTCCTACAAAATTAGCTAATCCATGGCAACAAGCTATAAGCAGCTTAATTTTCCCAGTACTTTTAATTGGAGGACTATTTTTTCTTTTCAGAAGATCTCAAAGTGGAAATGGTGGAGGTGGAAATCCTGCTATGAGTTTCGGCAAGAGTAAAGCCAGACTCCAAATGGAACCATCCACACAGGTAACTTTTTCAGATGTTGCAGGTGTTGAAGGTGCAAAATTAGAACTAACTGAAGTTGTAGATTTTCTTAAAAGTCCAGATAGATTTACCGCGGTCGGGGCGAAAATCCCAAAAGGTGTTCTCCTTGTTGGCCCTCCTGGTACAGGCAAAACATTACTAGCTAAAGCGGTTGCTGGGGAAGCAGGGGTTCCTTTTTTCTCAATATCTGGTTCAGAATTTGTAGAGATGTTCGTGGGTGTTGGTGCTAGCAGAGTTAGAGATCTTTTTGAGCAAGCAAAAAAGAATGCTCCATGCATAGTTTTCATTGATGAGATTGATGCAGTGGGGAGACAAAGAGGTGCTGGTATGGGAGGAGGAAATGATGAAAGAGAACAAACTTTAAATCAACTCCTTACAGAAATGGATGGTTTCGAAGGTAATTCCGGAATAATAATAGTTGCGGCTACCAATAGACCTGATGTTCTTGATTCAGCACTAATGCGTCCTGGAAGATTTGACAGACAAGTAACCGTAGATAGACCTGATTATGCTGGAAGATTACAAATATTGAATGTTCACGCGAAAGATAAAACACTTTCTAAAGATGTTGACCTAGATAAAGTTGCTAGAAGAACCCCAGGTTTTACAGGTGCTGATTTAGCTAATCTACTTAATGAAGCAGCAATACTAGCAGCTAGAAAAGATCTTGATAAAGTTAGCAATGATGAAGTTGGAGACGCTATTGAAAGAGTTATGGCTGGCCCAGAGAAAAAAGATAGAGTCATCAGTGATAAGAAAAAAGAATTAGTTGCTTATCACGAAGCTGGTCATGCGCTTGTAGGAGCATTAATGCCTGATTATGATCCCGTAGCCAAAGTTTCAATAATTCCTAGAGGTCAAGCTGGAGGTCTAACATTTTTTACTCCAAGTGAAGAAAGAATGGAATCTGGTCTTTATTCTCGTTCTTACCTACAAAACCAAATGGCTGTTGCACTTGGTGGAAGAGTTGCTGAAGAAATAGTCTATGGCGAAGAAGAGGTAACAACCGGAGCTTCAAATGACTTGCAACAAGTTGCCAATGTAGCAAGACAAATGATCACTAAATTCGGTATGAGTGACAAAATAGGACCAGTCGCCCTAGGTCAATCTCAAGGTGGAATGTTTCTTGGAAGAGATATGAGTTCTACAAGAGACTTCTCTGAAGACACAGCAGCAACAATTGATGTAGAGGTTTCAGAACTTGTTGATGTTGCCTATAAGAGAGCTACAAAAGTTTTAACAGACAATAGAACTGTTCTTGACGAAATGGCTCAAATGCTTATTGAAAGAGAAACTATTGACACTGAAGATATCCAAGACTTGCTCAACCGATCAGAAGTTAAAGTAGCAAATTATATCTAG
>QCLY01000054.1 GCA_003214195.1 Prochlorococcus sp. AG-418-G23 | reverse complement strand
TTGTTGAACTTGAGAAGCAGATAGAGCAAATTAAAGAATTAGCTCGAGATTCAGAGGTGGATGTTAGTCAACAGCTTTTACAGCTTGAAACCTTAGCCGCTAGGCGAAGAGAAGAAATATTTAAATCTCTCACCCCTGCACAAAAGATTCAGGTAGCTAGACATCCTCAAAGACCTAGTACTTTGGACTTTGTTCAAATGTTTTGTGATGACTGGATTGAATTACATGGAGATAGAAATGGCGGCGATGATATGGCACTAATTGGGGGTATAGGTTCGATAAATAATAGACCAGTGATGATGTTAGGGCATCAGAAAGGAAGGGACACAAAAGAAAATGTAGTAAGAAACTTTGGAATGGCAAAACCAGGAGGTTACAGAAAAGCTCTTAGATTAATGCAGCATGCAAATAGATTTTCATTGCCAATTCTTACATTTATTGATACTCCTGGAGCTTATGCTGGATTAAAAGCTGAAGAACAGGGTCAAGGGGAGGCTATTGCAAGAAACCTAAGAGAGATGTTTGGATTAAAAGTCCCAATTGTGGCTACTGTCATTGGAGAAGGTGGATCAGGAGGTGCACTTGGGATAGGTGTAGCCGATAGGTTACTGATGTTCGAACACAGTGTGTATACAGTTGCCAGCCCAGAAGCATGTGCATCAATTTTGTGGAGAGATTCTGCGAAGGCGCCAGAAGCTGCATCAGCACTTAAAATTACAGGTAAAGATTTACTTAAGTTAGGTATAATAGATGAAGTGATACCAGAACCTTCCGGAGGAAACAATTGGGCGCCTTTAGAAGCTGGTAATACACTTAAAGATGTTATTGAGAAGCATCTTAATGCTTTACTGCAAATGTCTGAAGATGAATTAATTGAAGAAAGATACAAAAAGTTTAGGGTTTTAGGTAAATTTATCGAAGCCAATAATATTGAAGAAATTTACAGTGAAATTCCTCAAAAAACTGAATAAATTGAAATTAGCTTTTATTACTGGTGCTACGAAAGGTATTGGAAGAGCGACAGCAATTACTTTTGCTAATGCTGGCTGGGATTTAATTTTGCTTGCCAGGAACATGGAATCAATGGAGAAACTAAAAAGTGAATTATTGATTACTAATTCTAAGATTAGCCTAGTTAAGTGTGATTTATCTAATTCTCTAGAAATAGATAATTGTGTTATGGAAGCAATAGAGAAATATGGTTGCCCTTCAGTCTTGATAAATAATGCTGGTTGTGCATTCAATGGGTCACTAGTTGAAATGGATTTAGGCCAATGGGAACAAACTATCCAAATAAACCTCACAAGTGTTTTCCAAATTTGTAGCTTAATTGTTCCTCAAATGAGAAAAAATGGTGGACTAGTCATTAATGTTAGTAGCCATGCTTCTTATAATGCATTCCCCAAATGGGGGGCATATTGTATTTCAAAGTCTGCACTAGCTATGTTTACTAAATGCTTGAGGGAAGAGGAAAGATCTAATTCAATCAGAGCCTGTACAATAACTTTAGGATCAGTAAATACTCCTCTTTGGGACTCAGAATCTATCAATGCTAATTTTGATAGAACTTCTATGCTCTCCTCAAACGAAGTATCAGATACTATTCTCTATATGGCTCAAAAACCTGAATCACAACTGATTGAAGACTTAACTTTAATGCCTTCTGGAGGGGCTTTTTAAACATTCTTTTTCTTAAATTAATCTTCATAAAGTGATTTTTTTTAGGACAAATCGAACCCGATTGAACAATAGAATGTGATATAGTGAATAAGCAATTAAGCTTTTAGAAGATACAGTTAATTAAGTTGCATACAATTTTCTTTCAAGAATTTTATGACCTCTACATTACCCAACGATAATATTAGAAACTTTGATGATCAGATTACTAATAAATTAATCTCCGAAATTATAAGAGACAGAATTAAGAATTCTGGTAAAAGATTTAGTGCTAATGATAATATTTCAGATTTTATAAATCCTGGAGAACTAGAAATTTTAGAAAAAGAAATTGCTTCAAGGGTAAAAGACTTACTTAAGTCTCTTGTAATAGATATTGAAAATGATCATAATACTCAGGAGACTGCAGAAAGAGTCTCAAAGATGTATTTAAATGAAGTTTTCAAAGGACGATATCATGATCAGCCAAAAGTGACAAGTTTCCCAAATGATAAGAATCTTGATGAAATTTACACAGTTGGTCCTATTTCTGTAAGATCTGCTTGCTCACACCATTTAGTTCCTATACTTGGAGAATGTTGGATAGGCATTAAACCTGGAAATAAAGTAATAGGTCTTTCAAAATTCGCGAGAGTTGCTGATTGGGTTTTTTCAAGACCTCATATTCAAGAAGAAGCTGTAATGATTCTTGCAGATGAAATTGAAAAATTATGTGAGCCTAAAGGTTTAGGCATTATTGTAAAAGCTCAGCATTATTGTATGAAATGGAGAGGAGTTAAAGAACCAAATACAAGTATGATTAATTCTGTAGTGAGGGGTGACTTTAGACATGATTTAAGTCTAAAACAAGAATTTTTTGAGCTTGTAAAACAACAATCTGCTACTAATAATTATTAATTTTAAGTTAAACGTTTAATCAGATTCGCTGTTTTTTCTAAATCTTTGAAACCTGGAGATACTTCA
>QCLY01000053.1 GCA_003214195.1 Prochlorococcus sp. AG-418-G23 | reverse complement strand
GCGAATTGCCAGTAGCAAGACCAAATTTATATATGGTAGATACATGTGGAACTGGCGGAGATGGTGCTAATACATTTAATATTTCCACCGCAGTTGCATTTGTAGCGGCATCTTGTGGAGCAAAAATTGCTAAACACGGAAATAAAAGTGCTAGTGGAAAAGTTGGATCTGCGGATGTTCTGCTTAACCTGGGTTTAAATTTAAATTGTTCTTTAGAAAAAGTAATTTCTGCCGTAAATGAAATTGGAATAACTTTTTTGTTCGCTCCAGTTTGGCATAAATCTTTAATAAAACTTGCCCCATTAAGAAAGAACCTTGGCATAAGGACCGTATTTAATCAACTTGGACCTTTGGTAAATCCTTTAAGACCTAATGCTCAAGTTTTGGGTGTTGCTTCTGAAGATCTTTTAGAACCCATGGGCAGAGCACTATTAAAATTAGGAATGAATAGAGCGATAGTAGTTTATGGTTCTGGTGGTCTTGATGAGGCTTCTCTTCAGGGAGAAAATAAATTAGTTTTTGTTGAGGGAGGGAAATTACGATTTTCAAAAATAAACATTTCAGATTTTAACCAAGAAAATATTTCAAACGATAATCTTGTTATCTCTAATGGTAACTCTAATGAGGAAATTTTAGAATCTGTTTTAAATGGTTCTGGACAAAAACCGCATAAGGATGTTGTTGCCTTAAATACTTCATTAGTACTATGGGTAAGTGGAATTGAAGATGATTTACATGAAGGATTCAAAAAGGCTTTATTTTCAATTAATCAAGGAAATCCATTGAAAAAATTTTTACTTTTAAAAGATTATTTATCTACCGATTAATTACAGATTAATGATTAATACCTATAAGAAAAATGCAAAATTAGTTTTAAGTAATGGGATTATATTCCCTGGGTTCTCTTTTGGTGCTTCAGGGACTGCTGTTGGTGAGATAGTTTTTAATACTGGAATGACGGGATATCAAGAAGTTATTACTGATCCAAGTTATTATGGACAAATATTGACATTCACTTATCCAGAGATAGGAAATACCGGTATTAATCTTGAGGATTCAGAATCAAGTCTTTGTGTTAAAGGAATTATTGTAAGAAATTATTCATCAAATACTAGTAATTGGAGATCTCGAATAAATTTTAATCAATGGTTAGTTGAAAAAAAAATAATAGGTCTTTATGGAATTGATACAAGGGCTCTGGTTAAGATTTTAAGATCAAAAGGCTCGATGAATGGAGTTCTTACGTCTGAAGATAAAAATGTTGAAACTTGTTTAAAAATAATTAATGAAACTCCAAATATGGAAGGATTAAACTTGTCAGAAAAAGTTTCCACGAAAAAAGAATATTTTTGGCAAAGTCCTTCTGAAACTGATTTTGATCAAAGAAAAAGATGCCTAGGAAAGCCTAAAAAGTTAAAAATAGTAGCAATTGATTTTGGAATAAAAAAATCAATCTTAAATAGACTAGTCTCCTATGGTTGTGAAATTTCAGTTTTACCTTACCAGTCTTCCTTAGAGGATGTTCTTTCATATAAGCCTGATGGGATATTTTTCTCAAATGGTCCAGGAGATCCTTCTTCTGTTAAAGAAGGCATAGAATTAGCGATTTCACTTATTAGTTATGGAAATATTCCTATGTTTGGTATTTGCCTTGGCCATCAAATATTTGGATTGGCTTTAGGAGGTTCAACCTACAAACTCACTTTTGGACATCGTGGTCTTAATCATCCTTGTGGAAAGAATAATCAAATTGAGATAACTAGTCAGAATCATGGTTTTGCAATCGATCCCAAATCACTCCCTAGGGATATTGTAAATATAACTCACTATAATTTAAACGATAAAACTGTTGCAGGATTGGAAGTTAAGAATAAACCAATTTTTAGTGTCCAATATCATCCAGAAGCAGGACCAGGCCCCCATGATTCAGACTATTTATTTAAAAAATTTGTTTCTCTAATGTTAGAAAGATGTTGACATATTGTTTTCTTTTGATTTGATAATTACATTTGATATATTAATTTTTAGGGGGTATAAGATCATAGAAGATTTTCAAAAACTAACGGTTTCATTAAGAGGAAGCATAGATGTAAAAACAAATATTGTTGTTTTTACTTTTAAAGGCCAACTTGATGCCTTCTCAGAAAAACAATTTAAAACTTTTGTTACTAATAATTTAAAAAATGATAATCCATTCGTTATTGATCTTTCAAAAATTGATTTTCTAGATTCTTCTGGTCTTGGTGCTCTTGTTCAGACTGCTAAAGAATGCAAAAAGTTGAAATTAGGGTTCTCAGTTGTTGGTAATTCGAGAGTTGCTCAAACAATTAAACTTGTGCGTTTAGCAGATTTTCTTAACTTAAACTCCTGTCTTGATGATGCATTAACTTTTTTAAAAGATTGAATTATTGGATTCAAAACCTGGTCCCTTATGGAACTCCTGAAGAAATAGGTGTTATCCAACTTGCTTGGCTTGGTGATTCTGTATGGGAACTTCATCAAAGACTAAAACATGTTCATTTTCCATTGAAATCAAAGGAACTCCATCTATCAGTGGTGAATGAAGTAAAAGCAAAATCGCAATCTAAATCATTAAGTCAAATTGAACATTTATTGAATGAATATGAGATCGATTTAATTAGGCGTGCTAGAAATAAAATAAAAAGGTACCCAAAGTCATCAGACCCTATAATTTACTCAAGAGCAACTGGTTTTGAAACTCTTATAGGTTGGTTATTTTTGAAAGATCCTCAAAGACTATCAACACTTTTTGAATCTCTTGAAATTAAAATGTAATAAAATTATGAAACGCGTAACAGGTAATAGATATTCTGGCAAAAATAGT
>QCLY01000052.1 GCA_003214195.1 Prochlorococcus sp. AG-418-G23 | reverse complement strand
ATTTAATAAATTAGCAATTACTCCGTATGCTCCCATTATGATTCCTTGAGGAATAAACAATAAAGTTGAAGGATTTCCTAAAGGTAATAAATCCCTTCCTGTGTAGCTAGATATAGAGGCCAAAAGAAAACCAATACCACCTATTGTTAGCATTCCTCCAATAATATAATTTGAAATTTTTCTTGATCCACCAATTTTTTGTTCGATCTTATCGAAAGACGTGAGGTCTGAATTCATTTTTATTTTTTTTTAAAGCCTTATTCAGACAATTTAACAAATTAAGGGAGTATTCTTACCTAATTTTTAATAAAAAAGTCAGGAAAGCTTTACAAGGCATTTCAGATATACAAATATTTCCCCACATTACTCTCAATCTTTGTTACAGTCACTGCGTATCCCGAAGCTAAAAACGATTTCTCATGACGATCGCAGTTGGTAGCGCCCCACAAAGAGGATGGTTTGATGTCCTTGATGATTGGTTGAAGCGCGACCGCTTTGTATTTATTGGTTGGTCCGGACTACTTCTACTTCCTTGTGCATATCTTGCTATAGGTGGTTGGTTCGTCGGAACAACATTTGTTACCTCTTGGTACACACACGGAGTTGCAAGCTCATACCTTGAAGGTTGTAACTTTTTAACAGCAGCTGTAAGCACCCCTGGTGATGCCATGGGACACAGTCTTCTATTTTTATGGGGTCCTGAAGCCCAAGGTAGTTTCGTAAGATGGCTACAACTTGGTGGTCTTTGGAACTTCGTTGCATTACATGGAGTATTTGGCCTGATTGGTTTTATGCTTCGTCAGTTTGAAATTGCTGGCCTTGTTGGAATTAGACCCTACAACGCATTAGCTTTCTCAGCCGTAATCGCAGTATTTACAAGTATTTTCCTTATTTACCCTTTAGGACAGCATAGTTGGTTCTTCGCACCTTCATTCGGTGTTGCAGCAATCTTCCGTTACATTCTGTTCATTCAAGGTTTTCACAATATCACTTTAAACCCATTCCACATGATGGGTGTTGCTGGAATTCTTGGTGGTGCTCTACTTTGTGCTATCCATGGAGCTACAGTACAAAACACCTTGTATGAAGATACAAGTATCTATACAGATGGTAAGGTACAAAGTTCAACATTCAGAGCTTTTGACCCAACTCAAGAAGAAGAAACTTATTCGATGATTACAGCGAATAGATTCTGGAGTCAAATCTTCGGTATTGCTTTCTCAAACAAGCGTTTCTTACACTTCTTGATGCTATTTGTCCCAGTTATGGGTATGTGGACATCTTCAATCGGTATTGTCGGCTTAGCACTAAATCTAAGAGCTTATGATTTTGTAAGCCAAGAAATCCGTGCAGCAGAAGATCCAGAATTTGAAACTTTCTATACAAAAAATATACTTTTGAACGAAGGTATGCGAGCATGGATGTCTTCTGTGGATCAACCACACGAAAACTTTGTATTCCCTGAGGAGGTTCTTCCACGTGGAAACGCCCTTTAATAATCTATTAAGAGCTCCTAACCAAAGTATTGAGGAAACTGGTTATGCCTGGTATGTAGGCAACGCTAGATTAATCAATCTATCTGGACGTTTATTAGGAGCTCACATTGCTCACTCTGGACTAATAGTCTTTTGGGCTGGAGCAATGATGCTCTTTGAGGTTAATCATTTTACTTTTGATAAACCAATGTGGGAGCAAGGTTTAATCTGTATGCCACACGTTGCAATGTTTGGTTATGGAATAGGCCCTGGTGGTGAAGTTACTGATATCATGCCTTTCTTCCAAGCAGGTGTGGTTCATTTGATAGCTTCCGCTGTTCTTGGTTTTGGTGGTATTTACCATTCATTAGCAGGTCCAGAAAAGCTTGAAGAAGATTTCCCATTTTTCTCCACTGATTGGAGAGATAAAAATCAAATGACAAACATCCTTGGATATCATTTGATTGTTTTAGGTGTAGGTGCATTAGCATGGTCAGTTAACTGGTGTTTTATTGGCGGTGCATATGATACATGGGCACCAGGTGGTGGTGAAGTTAGACTTGTTAATCCAACTTTAGATCCAAGAGTTATTCTTGGTTATCTATTCAGATCTCCATGGGGAGGAGCTGGTTCAATAATCGGTGTGAACTCCATTGAAGATATTGTTGGTGGACATGTTTATGTGGGTATTACTGCAATTATTGGGGGAATATTCCACATCTTTACTAAACCTTTTGGTTGGGCGAGAAGGGCATTCATCTGGAATGGTGAAGGTCTATTAAGTTATGCACTTGGTGGAATTTGTGTAGCAAGTTTTATTGCTTCAACATTCATCTGGTTTAATAACACTGCTTACCCTTCAGAGTTTTATGGTCCAACTAATGCTGAAGCTTCACAGGCCCAAAGCTTTACTTTCCTAGTGAGAGATCAAAGAATTGGAGCAAATGTAGGTTCAACAATGGGGCCAACAGGTCTAGGTAAGTATCTCATGAGATCTCCTACTGGTGAAATTATATTTGGTGGCGAAACAATGAGATTTTGGGATTTCAGAGGACCATGGTTAGAGCCTTTAAGAGGACCTAATGGATTAAGTCTTGAGAAAATCCAAAATGATATTCAGCCTTGGCAGGTAAGAAGAGCTGCTGAATATATGACTCATGCTCCTAACGCTTCTATCAACTCTGTTGGTGGAATCATTACAGAGCCAAATGCTGTTAACTTCGTCAATTTAAGACAATGGTTAGCTGCAGCTCAATTCTTCCTAGGATGGTTTACATTTATCGGTCATCTTTGGCATGCTGGACGTGCTAGAGCAGCCGCTGCTGGTTTCGAAAAAGGAATCGACAGAAAGAGTGAACCAGCCTTAGAAATGCCTGATTTAGATTAATTTCTATCTAAACTTAAAAAGCCCT
>QCLY01000051.1 GCA_003214195.1 Prochlorococcus sp. AG-418-G23 | reverse complement strand
CTATCATTAATTAATCTATCTGAAAGATTAATTAATCCTTCTTTAGTATTTGGCTCATAAAAAACTATTTGTCTTGAATAGTAATGTAATGACGGTTTTCTTATACCTATCATTGCTAAAGTTTCATTCCCCTCGCGAATATCTAAAATTAATTTTGAGATATTTCTTAAAGGTAATTGCCTAGTATTATCAGCTAATTTTCTTATTGGCGACATCAAAAAAGGTTGTCCTATTAAAAGTAAAATTTGAAGGTAAAGAAATATATTTTTGGAATTTAAAGAAAATAAAATTATTGCAAGAACTGTAAATGAAGATAAGAACAATTTGGCTTTAAAAATTATCCCAGAACTTATTAATTCAGCTCCAAGATTAGGCATTTCAGGATCATTTATTGAACTTAACCATATATTTGAGAAAAAAATTGCTATTGAGATACCAAACAAAATTAAGATATTAAAAAACCATAAATATAAATAACCTTTACTTGATTTTTTTAATTCTATGAAGCTACTACTAATTAAAATTGCAGCTGCTGGAATTGCAGGTAACCAATAGCTTGGAAGTTTGGTTGCAGAAATACTGAAGAAGATCAGGACAGATGCTAACCAACACAGAGAATATGTATGTAGAGTTTCAGTGACGTTGCAAATATCTTTTGAACTTTTCAAGAAATCTTTAAAGGCTTTAAATATCCCGTAATACAAAAAAGGTGTGAAAGGTAATGATGCAAATATCATTATGTACAAAAAAAACCAAAATGGTTCTGCATGATTATTTACAACAGAGGTATACCTTTGAAAATTATGATACCCAAAAAAGTTATCCCAAAACGGCTTTCCCTCTTTTAAGATTTCTAAGATGTACCATGGAATGCTTATTAATATTGTTATTAAAAAACCTTTCATAGGGTTTATCCTGTAGAGCAGCTTTTTCCAATCTCTCTGACTAATTAAGAAAGATGTAATAGTAAATGTTGCTAAAACAAGTGCAACAGGTCCTTTAGTTAAAATTGCAAATGCTAAAAATACCCACGCTGAAATGCATTGATCATTATTTTCACTTACCATTCTTCTCCAAAATAATAGCAAGCTAATTCCCAAGGTTCCTGTAAGAAGAGCATCACTGACAGCAGTTCTACTCCAGATAATGATGAATGGAGATAAAGCAAAGCATAATGATCCAACTATTGGCGTGAGGAATTGCCGGTCTCCATTCTGCGGCCAACAAAACAACGTGTCTCCAATCATCAACATTAAGAATAATGAGCCCAAAGCAGAAGGGAGTCTTGCTGAAAGTGTTCCTAAACTATCCCAAATCTCGTTTTTCGGTAATGAGTAAAAAAAACCCATTAACCAATATATAAGTGGAGGCTTATCAAAACGAAACATTCCGTTGACTTTTGGAGTTAACCAATCACCAGAATCACTCATTGCCCGTCCTGCAGAGGCAAATAAAGGAGGCGTTTCATCCACCAGTCCTGTACTGCCTAAACCTAAGAAAAATATTATGATCCCACAAACTAAAACGATCAGTAAGGTTATAAGCCTTTTTTTTGATTTTAGAAGAATCATCTAATATTATTTATTTTATAAATATTCGTGCATTACCTTATTAAGCCAGTTCACAACCTTATTAGCAAATATATCTGTAGAGGCATTTTTTTCTACCCATTCTCTACATTTCTTACGCTCTATTTTTTCAATAATCTCTACATAGGCAAGCATATTTTTTTTATCATCAGGATCAGCAAGATACCCTGTATGCCCATGCTTAATAATTTCACTAGGCCCTCCCCTTTTATAAGCTACTACAGGTACCCCACACGCTAAAGCTTCAACAACTACGTTGCCATATGCCTCATTCCATTTTGGAGTATTTAGCAACACCCTACATTTACCAAGTTCTTTTTGTAATTCATTAGTTGATAAAAAACCCATCCACTCAATAGTTTCTTGAGGAAAAGATTGTTCTACCTTTGAGGCATAGGTCTCATCTTCTATTACTCCCCAAACTTTTAGTTTTTCACCTAGTTCATTTGCAACATAAACAGCATCTTCTAAACCTTTCTCGGGTGCTACCCTCCCAACCCACGCCAAGGGTCCCTTCACTGAATCTTGAAAAGTATAATTGTCTAATTTAAAACCATTACCAATAATAATTGGTTTTTTTATGAATGGATAATCATTAGCTTGAATTTTCGAATGAAAAGCAAAGTTAATTGGATGTTTGGCATATACCTTAGAAATTAAATTACTTATTACTGAACTTTCAGAACCCATGCTTATGATATGTGCAATTGGTAAATCGACATTTAAAGTCATCCAAATAGGTAGCCAATCATAAGACATGTTCACCAAAATATCTGCTTGTTTAGCAATATTTAATCCCTTCTCAAGCATTCCTGCTAAAAGTGAATTATCTGGAATAGTTATTGGAGAATTGTAATTTTGATGCTGCCAACTAATTTGATCTTCGCCTTCAACCAAATGTAATTTTGCTTTTTCATTACTTTTATATAATTTAGAATTTCTAGAGGCTATAACATCTACAGAGTGTCCTAAAGAAAGCAGTCCATAAACCAAGGAGTTTAGAGTTAGTTCTACACCTCCACCTTTGCCGCTTCCAAGATAGCCTAATGGAGTACTAATCAAAACTATGCGCATTATTGAGACTTTTTACACTAATGAATTTATTAAATACTATTATTAATAAACTTATTTTCCCATAGAGACCTTCTTTGGCTAACAAAAAATACCGAAATAAGAACAAAAACCACCCCTATCCATTGAACGGTAGTAAGTCTTTCATCTAACCAAACACCTCCACTTAGAAGAGCGAATACAGGAGTTAAAAATGCAAGAGTACTAAATCCAGTTATTTCCTTATTATTAGCAAAGAAGAAAAATAAGCCATAAGCTATTGCACCTCCAAAAATACTTGCAAATGACATTAGTCCCCAATCAAATATTGACCAATTTGGGATTATTTGAAAATTCGATTGTAAACAATGCTTAAAAATTAAGGGCACACTGCCTAATACCATGTGCCATCCTGTGACTGCAACGGGATCACTCTTAGTACAGGTAAATCTAATTAGAATCGTTCCCAATGCCATAGCAAGCGAAGCTGCAAGCATCCATAATTCTCCAAAGTTAAAAGCAACATTACTTATAGACGTATTAGACATTAACCACCAATTTTCTAGAAATTCTTGAGGAACCCCCAAAAATACTATTCCTCCCAAGCCAAAAAGTAAGCCTAAC
>QCLY01000050.1 GCA_003214195.1 Prochlorococcus sp. AG-418-G23 | reverse complement strand
GAGAAACTTGAATTAGTTTCTCAACCAATAATCGTAAAGCCATCCCCCCTTGATGAGAAAAAACAAGATAATATATCAACTAATGTGGTGAATGTCCCTTCTCTATCTGAAACATTTAAGCCTGACGAAAAGATTATAAAAAATTGCTTTTCAACTTTCACAGAACAACCTGATTTTTATGCTGAGCCTTGGAAATTGAGACGAAGTCTTGATTCATCAGATATAGAAATAATGGATGATTGGTTCTTCAATATGGGTGGGAGAGGTTCTATTGAAAGTAGAGGATCTCGACAAAAAAATGCCTTATTATCAGCGGGTTTAATATCTATTCTTGGCGAATTATATGGAGATCAGTTTCAGACACTTATTTTAGCTTCGCAGCCTGAAAGATTAGGAGAATGGAGAAGAATTCTTCAAGATTCACTTGGTCTTACAAGAGATGACTTCGGACCCAACAGTGGGATTGTTCTTTTTGAAAGGCCTGAGGGTGTAATCGAAAGAGCTGATAGATTAGAAGCTAATGAAGAATTACCGTTTATTATTATCGATGCAGCAGAAACATCTGTTGAAATTCCAATTCTTCAATTCCCATTATGGGTAGCATTTGCTGGTTCAGATGATGAAATTTATGATGATCTTGAACTAAACTAAATTGCATGAATATTTTAATAATCTTTATAAGTTATCTTTTAGGCTCTCTTCCTACAGGTTTTTTAATTGGTAAATATCTCAAAAATATAGATCTAAGAACAATAGGTTCTGGGTCTACAGGTGCCACAAATGTCTTGAGAAATGTAGGGAAATGGCCAGCACTTTTTGTTTTTTTAATTGACGTTGGAAAAGGTCTTATTGCTGTAAAAATTGCCCAGCATTATACAGACCGCGAATTAATGGAGGTAATTGCAGGCATATCTGCTATCTCAGGACATATATGGCCAATATGGCTTAGTGGAAAAGGAGGGAAGGCTGTTGCTACTGGATTAGGAATGTTTTTAGCTCTTTCCTGGAAAGTTGGATTAGCGTCCCTTGGGATTTTTTTAATAGTATTAGCAAAAACTAAATTTGTATCTTTATCAAGTATTACGGCTTCAATCTTACTTCCTTTTTTTATGTTTTTTTATCTAGGCAACTTTATACATTCATACTTCTTTATGAGTTTAATTGTGGCAGTATTAGTTATCTGGAAACATAGGACAAACATAATAAGATTATTTAAAGGGGAAGAATCGAAAATCAATCAGAATTAATAGATTTAAAAATTTCTATAAGAGCTTTATTAGGGTCTAAAGCTTTTGATATTGATCTTCCAATAACCAATTTAGAAGCACCATTCTCTATGGCTTCTTGGGGAGTCATAATTCTATTTTGATCATCTTTATCGTCAATCTTTAATCTGATACCCGGTGTTATGAGTTCAAAATTATTTTTATAAATAGATCTCAACATTTTTACTTCCCAAGGAGAACAAACGCATCCATCTAATTCAGCATCAAAAGACAACTTTGCAAGTCTAAGTACATTATCTTCAATTGAATTTTTCCTATCAAGATCATCTTGAAAATCTTTAAGAGAAAAACTTGTTAATACAGTTATACCTACAACAAGTGGAGGGGTGACATTAGATAATGTCGCACCTTCTAAAGATGCTTTTTTTGAGGCCTTAAGAGCCTTAAGACCTGCTGAAGAATGTACAGAAATTATATCAACCCCTAATTTTGAAACTTCATAACATGCGGCTCTCATGGTATTTGGAATATCATGAAATTTTAAATCTAAAAAAATTTTTTTATTTAAACCTTTTAATATTTCAATAACTCTTGGACCTTCTCTAACAAAAAGCTCTAAACCAACTTTCACCCATTTGATATTAGGACATTTTTCTAGAAGTAATTTTGCTTGACTTAGATCTAGGCCATCAATTGCCAATATTATTTTACCTTCGGAGTTAAATCTGTTATTCATAATTTATTTAGTTTTCAAGCCTCTTAATTATTTTTTTCCCAACTTGCAAAATTTTACCCTCTAAATCTTTTTTTGAGTCAAAAACTAGATCCGGATTTGTTACTTTCTGGCTATCAATCTTTACACCTCCGCCTTTAATAGATCTTTTAGACTCACTACTAGATTTAAATAATCCTAAAGCACTTAGCAAGTAAAAAAATTTAACCGGAAAAGAAATCTCTATTAAAGAAATCCCTGGTATTTCTCCAACTTTCTCTTTATGGCCAAGGAATAATTTTTCGCAGTTTGATTGTGCTTTTAATGCCTCTTCAGAGCCGTGAAATAAAGTTGTCACTTCTAAAGCCATTCTTCTCTGTAATTCACGAGG
The DNA here is from genome assembly GCA_003214195.1 of Prochlorococcus sp. AG-418-G23. Taxonomy (GTDB): domain Bacteria; phylum Cyanobacteriota; class Cyanobacteriia; order PCC-6307; family Cyanobiaceae; genus Prochlorococcus_A. The sequence goes on along the minus strand of QCLY01000050.1, from coordinate 1,183 downwards.
ATTTATATCATTAAGAACATCAAGATCTAATTCAGTAAGCAATTCAAAATAGGAAGTTATTATATTGTCGGGTACTTTTTCTAACTTTGAATACATCGAAAGAGGATCTTCAGTCAAGCCAACGGTATTTGATTCAGATTTACTCATCTTCTTAACTCCATCTAAACCTGTCAAAATTGGCAAAAGGACACCAAATTGCGGTTCTTGTTTAAAATATCTTTGAAGATCCCTTCCAATTGCAATATTAAATTTCTGATCTGTACCGCCGAGCTCAATATCTGATTGGACTACTACAGAATCATAACCTTGTAATAGTGGATATAAAAATTCATGCAAAGCAATTGGGACTTGTGAAGTATACCTCTTATTAAATTCCTCCTTAGCAAGCATTTGACTTACCGTTGCACTCCCCATTAATTCAATTATTGAATTAAGATTTAACCCTTTTAACCATTCACTGTTATATCTAATTTCTATTTTATCTTTTGAATCAAAATCTAAAATAGATTCATTAGATGGCTTACCCATTCCTAGTTGGGTTAAATATGTTTTTGCATTATCCTTAACTTGTTTCTCCGATAACTGAACTCTTGTTTTATTTTTCCCAGTTGGATCACCTATTTGAGCAGTAAAATCACCAATAATTAAAACTGCAGTATGTCCATTATCTTGGAAAGCCCTAAGTTTTTTAAACAATATACTGTGTCCAAGATGAATATCGGTTCCAGTTGGATCGATTCCAAGTTTAACCCTTAATTTTTTATTATTTTTTTTCGCATTATCAATTATTTCTGAAAAAGTTTTATCTATTCCTTTAATTGGAAAGTACTCGTCTATTCCTCTTGAGAGCCATGAAGGCAACATTAATTTATCTGACATGAAGCTTTAATATTTAAGTTTAAGAAGTTTTATCAAGTTCATCCTTCATTCTTATTAAAGTTTTATTCATCTGATCAAACATCTGATCTGGAGTAATCCCAAACTGACTTAACTGAGTCTTTAATTGCTCTACTGTCATTTTTGCTTGAAAGTCTTCAGACAATTCAAATCTTTTCATAAAAATCTTATAACGATCCATAAGAGATTCCATTTTTTTTATGAACATTTTTTTCCCCTCTCTATCAAATTTGCCATAATCAGAACCAAGCTTCATGAGTTCTTGGTAATCATTAAAAAGCTTTTT
>QCLY01000049.1 GCA_003214195.1 Prochlorococcus sp. AG-418-G23 | reverse complement strand
GAAAGTACTGCTAGCGTTTTTAAAAATGTTTTTTTTAAGGACAAATATTTAGAAATAGAAGGTGGGCAATTACTTGATGGAAAAATAAAAATAAGTGGCGCAAAAAACTCTGCTTTAGTTTTAATGGCTGCTTCAATACTCTCGAAAGGTGAAATTAATCTTTTTAATGTGCCTCGTATTTCAGATGTTTTAGTAATGTCAAAAATATTATCTGCAATAGGTATCAATATAAAAACAAATGAAAATCACTTAAAAATAAACACAAGAGAAATTAGCCCTACATCCCAAGATTTATTTTTTGATTTATTTCATTCTCTTAGAGTAGGTTTCTTTTGCATAGGGCCACTTCTTGCTAGATTTGGCAAAGCTAAAGTATCTTTACCAGGAGGGTGTTTAATAGGGTCCAGACCAATTGATGAACATATTAATTCACTAAAAAAATTAGGAGTTATCTTTGAGTTCAAAAATAATTATTTGAATGCTGAGGTCATTACTCCTAATAAAAAATTGATTGGAGCAACTATCAATTTTAAATGCAAAAGCGTAGGTGCCACCGAAACATTATTAATGGCGGCATCTTTAGCGAAAGGAAGAACCATATTAAACAACGCCGCAAGAGAACCAGAAATTGTAGATTTAGCAAATATGCTAAATCTAATGGGTGCACGAGTAAAGGGTGCAGGATCTGAAAGTATAACTATTGACGGAGTTGAGTCTCTAAAAGGATGTAACTACACAGTAATACCTGATAGGATTGAAGCAGGTACATATTTAATTGCTGCCGCAATAACAAGATCAGAAATTAGTCTTTTCCCTTACGAACCAAATCACTTAAACTCATTAATTGACAAACTTGAACTTAGTGGTTGCAAATTCGAATATTCAAAATCATATTTAAGGATTATTCCAAATCAAATTCTAAATTCTGTTAATGTAACTACAAGTCCATTCCCTGGTTTCCCAACTGATTTACAAGCTCCTTTTATGGCATTAATGGCAACAGCAAATGGAAAATCAATAATAAAGGAAACAGTATTTGAAAATAGAATGCATCATGTTAATGAACTTAAACGTATGGGAGCTAATATTACAGTCAAAGATAATATTGCAACAGTCATAGGCGTCAAAAACCTACAAGGCCGAGAAATTGCAGGATCTGATTTAAGGGCTACCGCTGCATTAGCTCTCGCAGGTCTTTCTGCAAATGGCAAAACAAAAGTAAGAGGATTAGAATACTTAGAAAGAGGATATGAAGATTTCGCTAAAAAATTGCAAGAAATTGGAGCTAGGGTATTTAATAAATAAGGAATAATTGATACAAAAAAATTTTTATAGTGGAAAGTACATTAAAAAATTACTTGAAAAAATACAAATCAGGACTAATATACTCTTTTATAGTTGGTTGCATTATGGGTTCTATACCCCTTATATACGAATACAAAGAGAAGTTTGAAATTCAAAAATCAATTCAAGAAGAACTAAGGATAAAATTCCAAAAAAAAGAAAAATTATGTAAAGCAGAAGATAGTGATTATAAAAAGTTTTTGAGTCTCGGATTTCCAAAAACAGCTATTGAAAAATTTAATATTTGTATGAAAGAAAAATGAAGAAATATCAAAATTTTACTTACATATTTATAATCTTTTTTTTAATTAGCGGCTGCAAAAAACCAGAAAAAAAAGTTACTGAAAACGATAATAGTATGGAAATTATTATTTCATGTGGTGAAGAAAATAATCTTGAAAAATATCTCAACGATGGATGGAATATTACAAAACAATACTCAGAAGAAAAAGTTTGTTCATGGAAGACAGTTGCTGCTTCGAAAAATTGTGATTTAGAGAGAGATAAAGGATGTAAAATAGTTGAACCAGATGAAATTGGCGAAGAAAGAATTTATTTATTAGAAAAGTAAAAATAATAACTCTTAAAGACTATTAAGAGCTAACAAATTTTTTAACTAAATAATAAACTAATTATGATTTAAGTTCTAATTGAATTACTTCCCAAATCAATTGTATCTACAATCCTTTTAAGTCTCCTGAAATCATCCAGTATTTTTCCACAACCATTAACTACACACAATAAAGGTTGCTCTGCAACATGAGTAAAAATACCAGTCTCCTTTGCAACTAAATCATTCATTCCTCTAATTAGGGCTCCACCTCCTGCGAGCATAATGCCTCTTTCAACGATATCTGCCGCTAATTCAGGTGGGGTTCTCTCTAAAGTTCTTTTTATAGCTTCAACTATTTTATTAAGCGGATCTGACATCGCTTCTCTAACTTCTCCTGAAGTTAAAGTTATAGATCTTGGCAACCCAGAAGATAAGTGCAAACCTCTAACTTCAAAAGATGTATTATCAAAATCATTATCAGGAAAAGCAGAGCCTATTTTAATTTTAATTTTTTCAGCTGTTCTTTCGCCTACAGCCATATTATGCTTTTTTTTAAGGTAGCTCGATATTGATTCATTTATTTCATCACCAGCTATTCGAAGAGATTCACTTACAACTGTCCCACCAAGACTTAGTACTGCGACTTCAGTAGTACCACCACCAATATCAACAATCATAGTTCCAACTGGTTCAGTTACAGGTAAAGAAGCTCCAATTGCGGCAGCAACAGGTTCATCAATTAAATAAACTTCTCTAGCTCCGGCTAATCCAGCTTCTTTTACTGCTTTTCTTTCGACACTAGTAATACCACTTGGAATACCAATGACTATACGAGGAGCTACGATTCCTTTACCTTCATTACATTTTTGGATAAAGGTTTTTATCATTTGTTCCGCAGCATCAAAATCAGCAATAACACCATCCCTCAAAGGTCTAACAGCTTTAATATTACCTGGAGTTCTTCCTAACATTAATTTTGCTTCTTCACCAACTGCTAAGGGAACTCCCTCTTCTAAATCAATAGCGACTACTGAAGGTTCTTCAAGAATAACACCCTTCCCAGAAACATGGATCAGTGTATTAGCTGTACCTAAATCAATACCTATATCTCTGGAAAATTGAAACTTATTCCAAAACTTATTTTTAAATAAATTCACATACTTCTAAAAACTACAATTAATAGTAACACAAGTTTTACAAGGGTATTTTAAAAATATAATTTTTAAAATAAAGAATATAAACGAGTACATTGACCAAGAAATATAGACATATTGAAAATTTAAATTTCTTAGTTAAAACAAATATATTATGCAAAATATTTATAAAACTTAAATCTTTAGGCATTAATAAATTACTATAATTACTTTTTATCAAGACTATAATCATCTAAATTATATAGACATTTCTGAAGCATGAAAGATTTAAGGTCAGAAGAAGAACCATACATCAAAAGTAATCAGAAAACTTTTGCTTCTAATGAACAAATGATTAATGAAGCAATAAAATTACACTCAAAAGGTAATTTATTAGAGGCAACAAAATATTATCAATATCTAATAAATAGAGGTATAGAAGATCAAAGGATTTTTTCAAATTTTGGATTAATATTAATTAGCTTAGGTAAATTAAAAGAAGCGGAATCT
>QCLY01000048.1 GCA_003214195.1 Prochlorococcus sp. AG-418-G23 | reverse complement strand
AAATTATTCTTCTTGATTTAAAATAAAATATAATTTAATTCATTAAAAAAATTCAGATTAAAATGAAAAGATTATTCGATATTTTTTTTTCAATATTTGGTTTAATAATTACTTCACCTTGTCTATTAATAATTTTATTTATGGTATGGAATAAAGATAAATCAAATCCTTTTTACATATCAAAAAGAGTTGGTAAAAAGGGTAAGGAATTTAAATTAATAAAAATAAGGACAATGGTTAAAAATGCTGATAAAAGTAATGTTGATTCAACCTCCATTAGTGATAAAAGAATTACTAAAATTGGATCAAAAATTAGGAAATATAAAATTGACGAGTTACCTCAATTACTAAATATATTTTTGGGTGACATGTCATTTGTGGGGCCAAGGCCAAATGTCAGGAGAGAAACTAATTTATATACAGATCTTGAATCTAAACTATTAAAAATAAAACCAGGCATTACTGACTTTTCTTCAATTGTATTTTCAGATGAAGCAAACATTTTAGAAAAATATAATGACCCTGATCTATCTTATAATCAACTTATAAGACCTGGGAAAAGTAAGCTTGGCCTGTTTTATGTTGATCACAATAATATTTTAATTGATATATCTCTTATTACTATCACTTTAATAAGTCTTTTATCTAGAAAAATTGCTCTTAAAATGAATGTGTTTTTATTATCAAAACTTAAAGCATCTGAAGAATTATTAGTACTTGCATCCAGGAAAGAGAAATTGTACCCAACTCCACCTCCTGGATCAAATAAAATTGTTAGCTCAAGAAATATTTGATATAGAATTATAATCTTATTTTCTAGTTGTGATTTCTATACCATCTTTTTTTAAATAACCTATTTTTAAATTATTTGGTATGTAATTAATTTTATGTGAAGACATTATTACTAATATTTCTTTTGAAATCTTGATAAGAGTTTGAATAATTTTTTTCTCATTTTCTTTATCTAAAGAGCTTGTTGGTTCGTCAAGGATTAATATGTCTGGGTTAAAATACAATGCTCTAGCGAGAGCTATTCTCTGCCTTTGACCCATAGATAAATTTGAGCCATTTTCTCCAACAAATTCATTAAATCCATTTTTAAGGCTTAATACATAATCATGTATCTCTGCAAGTATAATTACTTTTCTCAATTGCGAATAATTTATTTTATCTTTTGGAATCCCATATGCAATATTTTCTGAAATAGTTGTATTGTAAAGGGAAAATTCCTGATGTAGGAATGATACTTTTGGATAGCTTTTATTAGCCATTTTCGAAAAAAAGATTTCTCCTTGCTGTTTTTTTATATTTCCAGCGATTAAATTTAAAAGAGTAGATTTTCCAACTCCACTTGCGCCTAATAATACAAAAAAAGAAGGAACTTCTAAGCTAAAGTTTATATTCTTTATTCCTTTATTATTTTCATAAATATATGTTAAATTTCTCACGGTAAATAAATTCTTAGTTGAATTTTGATTTTGAATAACTATATTCTCTTTATTTTTATTTCTAGAGATATAAGGTTTATTTAATGATCTATGTAAATTTGATATTATTTTGGATCCATATTCAATACTATTAATGCCATAGAGAATATTACTTAATGCCGGTTGAGATTTGTATGCCGCAAAAGCAAAAATACCCAATAATGGAAGAGAATTAAATATATCCATATTAATTATTGAAATTAAGCATATCGAAAACGCAATCGCTATAAAAACTAACATTTCAAATATGAACTTTGGAGATGCAACTAAGGTGGAGTAAGTTGCATTTGTTTTAGCAAATAATCTTGAAAAATTTTTAAATCTATTTATAAAATAATCTTCTGCTTGATATATCTTAATATCATTAATTGATGCAAAAGCCTCCATTGATGTTTTGAATCTACCTTGATTAGCTTTATCACTTTTATATCCCGCAATATTTAACTTCCTTTTTGAAAATAGGTGAAAAAACAAATAGAATAAAAATAACAATAACAAACTAAAAAATGATGCTTGAATACTTGTATAAAATAAATAACCAACAATTCCAAATAAAACTAGAATATTAGTAACCATTAAAATTATTGGTCTAAAAACTAAAATTATAAATTGATCTACCTCAGATAATATTGATTTTGCAATTTCGGACGAATTTAATTTTATATCACTATAAATATATCTTTGCAAAAGTCTTATTGAAATTTTATTTCTAACCTCCTCAATAAAGTTTTCAGTTTTGAACAAAACATATAATCTAAAAATAGTTGACAATATCATTATCAAAATAACTATCCCAGGGATAATATAGGTTATCGATAATTCACTTCCAATAATGCTTGGATCTATTTTAAAATTTCCAATAAAATCTTTTATAAAAATTTCTAATTCTCCTTTATTAGTAAGTATCTGAATCAAAGGAGTTAAGGAAGCTAGGCTAATAACATCAAAAAGAGCTTGAAGAATAACAAATCCTAATAAAGAAAAAAGTTTATATCTTCCATTTTTATCAATTAGGCGAAGGACCCTAAATAATTGGATAAGAAAACTTATTCTGAAGTATTTTTTTTTAATCATTATTTAAGCGCCAATTAAAAAATTTTTTATAGGTTTGATTATTTTTCAAGACTTTCATTAAATAATTATCTTAATTTAATAGTTTTATCTTTTTCAGTAGATAAATATGCTGCATTAATAAGCTTAATACTTGACAATCCACTTTCACCAGTACATATTGCTTCCTTTCCAAGAAGTAATACATCAAGCATATTTTTATAGTATTGAAAATGACCTGAAATATTTGTCATGTCTTTATTAAGTAATTCACTATTTTCTTTCTGCTGTAATTCTCCTTCAATATAAGAATACTCATATTTATCAAAAGAAATTCCTCCAATTTTTGCACTACCTTTATCGCCTATTACAGTAATCGAACCCTCTATATTTTTTGGATAAGAAATCATTGTTACTGCAGTAGATCCCAACACCCCATTCATCCATTTTAGATTTAAAACTACTGTATCTTCAGACTCAATATTCCTGGATATTGTAGCTTTGTAGGCGGAAACTGATTCAATAGGTCCATTAATCCATTCCAACAAGTCAATATAGTGACTTGCCTGATTCATTAGTACTCCCCCATCAAGTTTTAGAGTACCTCTCCAACTAGCTTCATCATAATAAGATTGTGGTCTTTGCCAGAAAAGATTTAAGGAAATTATGGCAATTTTTCCAAATTTATATTCTTTTATTTTTTTTCTCAAGTCCAAAATATTTTTATTTAGTCTAATTTGCATTAAAACGAAAAGTTGAACATTATTATGTTTACATATTTTTATCATTTTTTCTCCATCTTCAATATTAAGAGCCATTGGTTTTTCAGTACAAACATTAATACCAAAACTTGCAGCTAATATAGTTTGTTCAGGATGCATTCCACTTGGTGTACAAATTACTAACAAATCAATATTTAATACTTTCTTTTTGTGAGCTATTAATAAATCATTAAATTCTAAAAATTTTAAAGGTAAATCCTCTATCTTATTTGTTTTAAAAACTTCTTTTAAATAATTGTTTGTAGAAT
>QCLY01000047.1 GCA_003214195.1 Prochlorococcus sp. AG-418-G23 | reverse complement strand
TTCGAGTTTTTTAGTAATTGTGTCCTTTTGAACCGAACCCTCATTTAATTTAATTCTGCATTCATCAACAACATCTTTTGGAGCCTTATCAACGAAATTTTTATTAGATAATCTCTTATTTAAATTTTCTAATTCAATAGTTACCTTTTTTAAATCCTTGGTTAACCTTTCCTTTAATGCATCTATATTTACAAAATCCTGAAAAGGTAAGTAAACCTCTAAATCACTAATTAGCCCGGAAAAAGATTTAGCAAACTCTTTTTTATTAACAGCATTAGTTTTAAAAATAAATACTTCAGAAGATTTAGTTAAGGTTTGAATATCGTCAACTAAAGTTTTTAAAAAATAAATCAATTCATCATTGTCTGAAATTAAATATACTGGACCTTTTTCTGATGGCTTAAGACCTAATTCAGCTCTCAAATTTCTGATCAGCCTAATAATTTCAAAGAGTTGCTGAAAGGAATTATCAAGCTCATTATCAACAAATTTATTTTCGTGAACTGGCCATTTTTGAAGAGATAATAATTCATTATCTGGTTTTAATTGCAAGACATGCCAAAGTTCCTCACTAATATGCGGCATAAAAGGATGAATCATTACCAAAATATCATTGAGTACTTTTACTAAAACTTTTTCAGATATTTGTCTATTTTTTGTCTCTTTATTATTAAACTTTTGTTTAGTAAATTCTACATACCAGTCACAAAAATCATTCCACGTAAATTCATATAGAAGTTTCGCAGATTCTCCCAATTTATATTCTTTTAACAAAGCAGCGACTTTTATATTTACCTGATTCAATTTCGATAAAATCCACTTATCACATAACTCTAATGAAGTTTCATCACTCTCATTAAGCGAATAATTATTATTATTAGAAGTTTTATTGATTAACACAAATTTAGTTGCATTCCATAATTTATTCGCAAAATTTCTTGAAGCTTCAACAGTTGAAGATGTATCTTTTTTCCTATCAAAATCAAGCCGAATATCTTGTCCAGCGCCTGCAACTTCTCGAATTAAAGAAAATCTTAGAGCATCAGAACCATATTTATCAATTAATAGTATTGGATCGATACCATTATCTGAACTTTTACTCATTTTTTTATTATTTTCATCTCGAACTAGACCATGAATATAAACATCCTTAAAAGGAATATTATTCGTAAAAGTATTACCCATCATTGTCATTCTCGCCACCCAGAAGAAAATAATATCGAAACCAGTAACAAGAACACTATTTGGATACCATTTTTTAAAATCCGGATCATTTGTATTTGGCCAACCAAGGGTTGAGAAAGGCCATAAACCACTTGAAAACCATGTATCCAAAACATCTTTATCACGCACCAATTTAATATTTAATCCAAATTTTTTATTAGCCTCGATTAAGGCATCCTCTTCATTTCTTGCAACAATATATGGAGTATTTTGTTCTATTGAGTCTTGAGATTCATCTAAAACGTACCATGCTGGTATTTGGTGCCCCCACCACAATTGCCGACTGATACACCAATCATTAATATTCTCTAACCAATCCTTATAAACTTTCTCCCAACGTGGAGGAATAAACGATGGTTTTTTAGAATCAATCTCATTAAGACATCCTTGTGATATATCATCCATTTTCAAAAACCATTGTGTTGACAATAAAGGTTCAATTGGCACCTTACCTCTATCAGAGAAAGGAACAGTATGTTTATAATCCTCTATCTTTGTCAAAAGGCCTAAATTATCTAATTCTTTGATAATTTTCTTTCTAGCCTCATATCTATCTAAATTTTGAAAAATACCTGCATTCATATTTAAAGTTCCATCTTTGTTCATTACATTAATTTGTTTTAAATTATGCCTTTTTCCTATTGCAAAATCATTTGGATCATGGGCTGGAGTAACCTTCACACAACCCGTACCAAAATCTTTATCAACATGTGAATCAGCGATAATAGGTATTTCTCTATCAACGAAAGGGACTTTTACTTTGACACCAATAAATTCTTTATATCTATCATCATCAGGATTAACTGCCACGGCAGTATCACCCAAAAGAGTTTCAGGTCTTGTTGTTGCAACTTCTAAGTACTTATCTAACTGTTCACCACTTTCAGAAATTAAAGGGTATTTAAAATGCCATAAATGACCATTTACTTCTTGCATTTCAACTTCAAGATCACTTACGGCAGATTGAGATTCAGGGCACCAATTAACTAAATATTCGCCTCTATAAATTAAATTCTTTTTGTAGAGAATATTAAAAGCCTCAATAACTGCTGCATTTAATTTTTGATCAAGAGTAAATCTTTCTCTAGTCCAGTCAACTGAATATCCTATCCTTTTTAATTGAGAAACTATTCTTCCACCACTTTGTTCTTTCCAGTTCCATGCTCTTTTAAGAAATTCATCTCTTCCAATATCCTCACTTGTTTTGCCTTCACTTTTTAATTTTTTTTCAAGAATAGTTTGAACAGCTATTGAGGCATGATCAGTTCCCGGTAAACACAAAACATTCTTACCTAAAAGTCTTTGAAAACGTACTACAACATCTATCAAAGCCGTATTAAATGCATGCCCCATATGCAAAGATCCAGTTACATTTGGTGGCGGAATAACAACACAAAAAGGCTCCCCATCATCCTCAGGATTAGGACTAAACGCCTTTAGACTTTCCCATTTTTCTTGCCACTTTTTCTCTACTTCAAAAGGTGAATAATTCTCTAAAGATAATTGATCATTCATCTCTGTCATGTGCAAATTTTATTTCAATAAACTTTTTGTTTATTTTATCTTGAGAGCAGCCAATTAATGAAAATAATATTAGTTTCCAAAAAAAGACACATTCATTCTACAAAAGTTTGAAGCCAGAACCACAAGAACAACGAATTGCATTTTTTGGTGTTGAAATAAGAAATCCTCCACCGCTCAAATCACCGTAATAATCTAATTTTAAATCTTTCAATAAATTAAACTTTTTTACATCCGCGTATATAGTTACTCCTTCAGTTCTTGCAATAGGGGACCCATTAGATGTACCTGGCCTTAATTTAATATGCATCCATCCTTCGGAACAATTTTTATCCTCTACCAAATCAATCGACATTTCTCCTGGAAAACCTCCAAAAGAAGCTTGCCTAGATAGTTCTGAAGCAGCGCATTGACTGATTGAAAGATTGACGATCTCAGTCATTAGAAAAATAAAAAATGGGCGATCCAGGGTTCGAACCAGGGACATCCTGCTTGTAAGGCAGGCGCTCTACCGCTGAGCTAATCGCCCTCATAATAAACCATTCTAATAGATGAAGTTGAAAAATTTATACTAAGTATTTAAATATTTCATGATTGAGGCAAAATTTAATTAGTAAAATATATCCTATGTCATCAAACAATAGATATAAATTGGAAAACAATTCCAATTTAGACACTATAAATAGTTTTAAAATCTTAATATCTAATATCAAAGCATTAAAAGATAAAACTTGGGGCTGCCCATGGCAGAAAATCCAGTCTCATGTATCGTTGATCCCATTTTTGTATGAAGAAAGTAATGAATTTATAGATGCGATATATGAAAAAAATGCAGATAATATATGTGAGGAGTTAGGAGATCTTTTATTGCAAGTAATGCTTCATGCTGAAATCGGTTACGAAGAAAAAGAATTTGCACTAAATGATGTTATAAAAA
>QCLY01000046.1 GCA_003214195.1 Prochlorococcus sp. AG-418-G23 | reverse complement strand
TCCTCTTGATCCAGAGCCTGATATCTTTAATCAAAAAAATAATAAACTTTTGCCAAAATTAGCTAAAGATAACTATAAAGAATTCTTGGGAAGTTTATCAACAAAAACAAGATTAAGCATTCAACCAAAAATTGATGGCTGTGCTATTGCAATTAGATACATTAATGGCAATTTCAATAAAGCTATTACAAAAAAAAGGAATTGATGTCTCAAGCAAAATTAAACAAATTAAAAATGTCCCCGATTGTATTCCTATCAAACGAGATTTTCAAATTAGAGGTGAACTATATGCTAAAAATCAAATTGCCGGTATTTCCCAAAGTATTACAAGAAAATACCTCAATGATAATAAATGGACTGGAGAAAGTCTCAGCTTTTGCTGTTTCCAAATACTTAATGGAAGACTTAATCAATATGAAACCCTTAACTATCTTAAAAAATGCGGGTTCAGCACCCCTGAAAGTTACTTCACAAATCATACAAGTGAAATCCAAATATATAAAAAAATTTGGTTAGAGAGAAAAATATTTACGAAGTATCCAACTAATGGGATAGTTATTAAAATAAATAGTAGAAAATTACAGTTACATAGAGAGAAAAGTTTATCTCAGAATAATGAATGGCAATATGCAATTGAAAAATAATACTAAATAGTATCCTAGAAAAAGCTCACGATAATGACTTCCAGTATTTACAGTGTGAAAGTAAAATTTTGGTTAAATTCCAAAACAATTTGCAGGATTAATAAATGACTGCCACTATTTCAAGATTTAAAATCTCTAACTGGGGAACATCTAATATTCCAAACCTTAAAGGCAAAACAGCTCTAATTACCGGTGCTAATAGTGGTCTTGGATACTACACTGCTAAGGCCTTAGCCGAAAAAAATGCACATGTTGTCATAGCTTGTAGATCACTTGAAAAAGCTAATCAAACTATCAAAAAACTAAAAGGTCTTAATTCTGAAGGAATATTTACACCTCTAGAATTAGATTTATCAGATTTAAAAAATGTAGTTGATGTTCAGTCCAAAATTTTTGATGATTTCGAAAATTTGGATTTACTTATCAATAATGCAGGCATTATGCATCCTCCTAGAACACTTAGTGCCCAGGGATATGAAATACAATTTGCAGTTAATCATCTAGCTCACATGCTTTTGACCCTAAAGCTACTTCCAATTATTGAAAAAAAAGAAGAATCGAGAATAGTGACGGTTACTTCTGGAGCACAATTTTTTGGCAAAGTTGGTTGGGAAAATCTGAAAGCCGAGAACTATTACAACAAATGGGAATCTTATTCCAATAGCAAATTGGCAAATGTAATGTTCGCTTTGGAACTAAATGAGAACTTAAAACATAAAAATATACTTTCTTTAGCTGCTCACCCAGGAATTGCAAAAACAAATCTCTTTACTGCTCAAAAACCTAAACCTAATCCAATAGAAACATTCTCCTTGGAATTATTTAGCCCTATTTTTCAATCTGCTGAGATGGGTGCTTTACCTCAACTTTTTGCAGCTACTTCACCAGATGCAAGAGGAGGGGATCATTACGGTCCTAAATTTAATTTCAGAGGTCATCCAAAACTATCCCCTACTTCTCCTTTCGCCATTAATAAAAAAGAAAGAAAAAATTTGTGGGAAAAAAGCCTTGAAATAATAAATAACTTCTTATAAATTTTTCGTTTTTACTAACTTTAGAAAATACTTTAAGATATGTAATTCACTCTCTGAAAGTTTCATAAATTCTGTTAGGGCATCATAATTTTTTTCATCAATTTTTTTTGACAATTGAATAAAACTTTGATGATTTTCATTAACAAAGCGCTCAGCAATCTGAGAAGGAGTTAAACCTTGTTCTATTAATTCACCTGGAGCATTTTTCTCCCACTTTTCATAAAACCAAGAGAACCAATATTTTGCAGTATTATCTTCCATTAATTAACTTTTCTTTGGTGAATTATATAAATGCTAAATAAAAATCTCATGATTGAATAAACCCTTAAACACAATTAATATAAATGCAATTATAAATTTAATGATAGATAATAATCATTCAAGTAAAAGAAAAAATATTAATCTTGTAATTGGATTAGGTAAATCTGGATTTTGGGCTGCAAAGTATTTGAAAAGCCTCAATAAGAGAGTAATTGTTTGGGAAAGTAAAGATGGGATAGAATTCTTAGAAAGAAAAAGTGAATTAGAAGAACTTAATATACTAGTTTCTCTGAATAAAGAATTTGTGTTTGAAGAAATTCAACCTTTTGTGAAAGAGATTGAATCTGTTGTTGTAAGTCCATCAATACCTTATGACCACATAACTATTATTGAATTAAAAAAAAAGGAAATTAAAGTAATTGGAGAAATTAATGTTGCATGGGAAGTTTTAAAAGATACAAATTGGATAGGTATTACTGGCACTAATGGCAAGACCACTGTTACTCATTTACTAAGCCATATACTTTGCGATACTGGATTATATGCTCCTTTTGCTGGAAATATTGGTACCCCAATATGTAAATATGCTTACTCCAAAAAACACGAAAAAATTGATTGGGTTGTAGCTGAATTAAGCAGTTATCAAATAGAAATATCTCCAGAAGTAAAACCTAATATTGGAATCTGGACAACTTTCACTGAAGATCATCTTGAAAGACATAAAACACTTGAAAACTATTTCAACATAAAAAAAAGCTTGCTAGAAAAATCTGATTTTCGAATTTATAATTATGACGATAAAAACCTTAGAAATCAATACAGTACGCTATCAAGAGGGGTTTGGATAACAACTAGTTTCGATAAATCAAATTTTATTCAATGCGATTATTGGATAGATGATAAAGCATACATTGTTGAGAGGGGAAAAAGGCTATTCAAACTTGGACATTTTTCTTTAAAAGGAAGGCATAATCTTCAAAATCTTTTATTGGTAATAGCAGCAGCAAGAAAAGTTGGATTATCTGGAGAGAAAATTAAAGATTCTTTATCTAATTACAAACAACTACCGCATAGGATGGAAACAATTTATAAAAATAATGATCTAGAAATAATTAATGATAGTAAAGCTACAAATTTTGATTCAGCTATTGCAGGAATAAGTTCAATTGAAGGTCAATTAATAATTATTGCTGGGGGTAGATTAAAAAGCAATGAATATAGTGAGTGGATAAATGTTTTAAAGAAAAAAGTTAAATGTGTTTTTCTTTTTGGAGAAAGCTCAAAAGTCCTAAAAATGGCGCTTATTAATGAAGGATTTAAAAAAGATATTTTTGAATTTTCAGAACTCAAAGAGCTTTTAAATTTAGTTTTTAATTATTTAAAAAATAATAATGTTGGAACATTATTATTCTCACCTTCATGCTCTAGTTTTGATCAATTTAAAAATTATGAAGAGCGTGGAGATTACTTTAAGAAACTAATTAGTGAAAAATTTAAGGTTAATTAATTCATTTTCATACAAATATCATTACTAAATCTTCAGGTCGGTCATCACAACCGTCTTCCGTCTAGCAAATATCCACTTAATAAGTTAGATTTTGATTATAAATTAACTGATAGCAATGAGTGAATCTAACAATTTACCTCAAGCAATAAGTCATAAAAAATTAAGCTACTTGATGCTTAAGGCACAAAAGGATTCTCATTTTTCTGATGAATTAGCAGAAATAGAAAGCTCCGAAAAAAGAGATTTTGAAGAGCTATTAAACAATTGGGAAGCTTCAACTAAGAAAGTAGTTAGTGAGTTATCAAAAAGAAAAGAGAATTTACTGAAAGATAAATCTCCAAATTCTTTAATTGCTCTTGGCGCTATGGAAGTTCACCTTAATATGGCTTTGCAAGCCTTGAATGCATTTAATAAAGGAGTTGATGGGTAATAGAAAAATATAAACTATAAAGAAGGCATCGAAAATAAGAGGAAATCTAGTTCTTCTTCAGTATCTATAGAAATATCATCATATTGATTCACTTCAAATCCTAAGCCATCTCCATTTGAGAGCCTTATATTTGAATCATTGTCTTTACTCTTTAATAAAAGATTACCCTCTATTATTTGTATCCAATTATATTTATCTATTTTTAATGGCAATTTTTTTTCTTTAATAGGTTTATATTTACAACGCCATAAAGAGATATCTTGATTTATTAAAAGTTTATTTTTCCCATCTAAGTAATCAATAATAATATTCTCTCCTATACCATTTTTAAATGATGTTTGCTTATAGTCAGGCTTAAGATTACTTTTTTTGGGATAAATCCAAATCTGAAATAACTTACAGGGCTTATTCTCTTCATTTTTCTCACTGTGAGTAATCCCAGTGCCAGCTGA
>QCLY01000045.1 GCA_003214195.1 Prochlorococcus sp. AG-418-G23 | reverse complement strand
AGATTGAAAGAAATTGGCGTTACAACAGTTATGACAACTGAAAGAATAGATGACTATGGACCTATCGCTAGATATGGAGTAGAAGAATTTGTTTCGGATAATGTTGTCTTATTAAGAAATGTTCTTGAGTCAGAGAAGAGAAGAAGAACTTTGGAAGTTTTAAAGTTGAGAGGTACTGTGCATATGAAAGGCGAATACCCATTCACTATGGGTAATGATGGTATAAGTGTCTTTGCACTTGGAGCAATGAGACTCACTCAAAGATCTTCAAATATTAGGATTAGCTCAGGCGTTAAAGATTTAGATGATATGTGTGGCGGAGGTTATTTTCAAGATTCTATTATCCTTGCTACTGGAGCAACTGGTACAGGTAAGACAATGCTTGTATCAAAATTTGTAGAAGATGCCTATAACAATTCTGAAAGAGCAATTCTTTTCGCATATGAAGAATCTAGGGCTCAATTGCTTAGAAACGCCACTAGTTGGGGAATAGACTTTGAAAAAATGGAAAGTGATGGTTTATTAAAAATTATTTGTGCATATCCAGAATCAACTGGATTGGAAGATCATTTACAAATTATAAAAACACAAATTAATCAATTTAAGCCAAAGCGCATGGCAATAGATTCCCTTTCAGCACTAGCCAGAGGTGTAAGTTTGAATGCCTTTAGACAGTTTGTAATTGCAGTTACTGGTTATACAAAACAAGAAGAGATAGCAGGCTTTTTCACAAATACTGCCGAAGAATTCATGGGAAGTCATTCAATTACTGATTCTCATATCTCAACAATTACTGATACTATCTTGTTGCTCCAATATGTTGAAATAAAAGGAGAGATGGCTAGAGCTTTAAATGTTTTTAAAATGCGAGGATCATGGCATGATAAACGGATAAGAGAATTTATCATTACAAATAAAGGTCCTGAAATAAAAGATTCTTTTTCAAACTTTGAGCAGATATTTAGTGGTGCGCCTCATAGAGTCGTACCTGATCAAAATGTTCAAAATGTTTTCAAAGGATTAGATAATAATTAGAAAATTTCTTTTGCTTCTGCACTTGAAAAATTATCTGTATTATTAATAGCTTGGATAGATAATTCATCTTTATCAGATTGAGCCAACGCTAAATCAAACCAAAAAGTTGTTCCAACCCCCAATTCACTAGCCATACGAATTTCTCCTCCATGTTTTTCAATTATTCCTCTGACTATAGATAATCCTAAACCTGTACCTTGCTCAGTATGAACAGCATTTTCTACTCTAAAAAAACGATCAAAAATTTTTTCTTGATCAGTTTGAGATATTCCAGAGCCTGTGTCAGCAATCTCAATTCTAACCTTTGGTAATGGTGAAATTAATTCACATTGAGGAGCTCCGTCATTTTTATTACTTGGAGGAAAAGCAGGACAAGAGTCTGGCCAAGTATAAGCTCTTATCATTAAAGTGCTGTTTTTTGGACTAAATTTCAATCCATTCCCTAGCAAGTTATCGAAAACTTGTAAAAGTAAATCAAAATTTCCAAGAATTGAAGGGATAGTTTCTTCTATATCATGTGCCAATGAAACATTTTTTTCTATGGCATTAAGTCTGTAATTTCTAAGAGTCTGCTCTATTGCCGGTTTTATATCCATTTCCTCCAACTGAATAATTTTTCCCGACTCCAATCTTGATAAATCTAGTACATCATTCACAAGTCTGGTCAGCCTATCAGTCTCTGAATTTGCAATTCCAAGAAATTCAAGTTGTTCCTCATCTGAGAGCTGATCTTTTAAATCATATAAGGTCTCCACATAACTTTTAATATTAAATAAGGGTGTTCTTAATTCATGTGATACGTTGCTTATAAATCTATTTTGCGCTGCATTTAGTTCTACTTCTCTTGTGAGATCTTGTATTGTGACGGCAATCCCCTTTAACTCAACTTTATTTGTATCTAATACTGACTGAAGTACAATTCTAAGAGTTCTAGACGGCTCTCCTAAACTAAATCTTAAGTCATCATTCTCCTTCTCTCGCCTTAATATCGATTCTATATTCGCGTGTAAGTCATTAGATAAAATTTCGGGTATCTCATTTAAAAAATATTTTCCTTCTAGGAATCTTCCTTCCCAACGAAATAGCCTTTTTGCTGTTGGATTAGTAAGTACTATCTTTCCTTGAGAATCTAATAAAATTGCACCGTCAGCCATAGTAGCTATAAGTGATTGCTGCTTTATTTGAGCTGCTTTAAGTTCTTCAATATTTGCCTCTTCATAATTCTCTAATTGAGTTGCCATTCGATTAAATCCATTAAGAAGTTCTCCTAAATCACCAGTCATAGGTAAAGAAATTCTGGATTTAAAGTTCCCTTTTGAAATCTCCCTAACACCCCTTACTAATTCTCTCACGGGTCTAGTAATTGTAAGTGCATTAAATACAGCTCCAAGTATTACTAATACCCAAATAGAAATAAAGACCGCAATTGTTACTTCCCTTGTTAGTGCAGCACTTGCCAAGGCTTTTTTGTTAGGTGTAACTCCTAAAGCTAAAGTTCCAAGGTATTTACCCTTCCACAACATAGGGACAAATACATCTGTTACTTGACCTTGGGGCGTAACATGCTGCCTTACTAGGGGGAATTGTGGCCTTTTCTTTAATTCTGAAGGTAGTTTTAATCTTCTAGTGAGTTGGAACTGGCTATCAGAACTTGTTGGAGTGGCACTTATAGGTATTCCAAGTTGAACTATATCTTCTGCATCAGTAAAGAATATGTAACGAAGATTCCGACTTGATCTCCAAAACTTCTCAGCTACATTTGAGATTTCTTTTTTTTGATTATTAGCTACTAATTCTGTGACATTTCCCGATAGCAATAAGCCAAGATCTCGCGCATATCTAGTATCGTTCATCCCTGCATCTCTTTGAATACTATTTAGTGCAAAAAATGTTATTCCGGTCATTAGGAGACTTACAACAAGAGTTGCTATCGCTAATAATTTTGTTCTTAAACTAAACCCACTCCACCATGAAAGAAGTCTGTTAACCCAATAATAATTATTTATTTCTTCATTATTGACGATGTTATATTCTTTACTTTCTCGATCATTGGTATCTAACATAGAGTTAATTCTCCTTTGAAATGTTGTTTCTCACTTGATGACCAATATCTTTTCTAAAGTAAATACCGTTAAAATTAATTTCTTTTAAATTCTTGTATGCTTTTTCAAAAACCATATCAAAATCTTTATCTTGACATACAATACTCAATACTCTCCCACCATCAGTTAATAGTTCTCCATTCTCACTAAAAGAAGTGCCAGAGTCGAAGATTTGACAATGATTAAAATCTACCTTCCCTATTTTTATAGGAAAGCCTGTTTCATATTCTTGAGGGTAACCTTTTGAGGTTGCAATTACACATCCGCTAACCTTATCTGAAATATTAATTTTTTCATTTCCGATTAAATTCCCCATTGAGCATTTTTCTAAGAGAAATACAAAATCTTGATCCATTAAAGGCATGATTGTTTGGCATTCTGGATCACCAAACCTACAGTTGTATTCTATAACTTTTGGACCAGATTTAGTGATCATTAATCCAAAATAAATTACCCCTTTATAATCAATATTTTTTTTGTTTAGCTCATTTATTGTTGGTTTAATTATCTCTTTAGTAATCGTATCAATATTATCCTGCGTTAAAAGTGGAGCAGGAGAATAAGCTCCCATTCCTCCTGTATTTGGACCTTTATCTTTCTCCTTAAGACGTTTGTGATCTTGTGCGGTGGGAAGTAATATGAATCTTTTTCCATCACATAGAGCAAAAACCGAAACTTCTGGACCCTGAATTTTTTCCTCTAAAACTACCACATTTCCAGAGTTCCCAAACTTACCATTAAAGATTGTTTCGGCCGCTTTAAAACATTCATCTTTTGAATCTGGAATAAAAACACCTTTACCTGAAGCTAGACCATCCGCTTTAACTACTAATGGAATTGATGATGAACGAATAATTTTTTTTGCTTCTTCTAGAGAATTGACTTTCCAAAAGTTCGCAGTAGGGATATTAGCCTCTGTCATAAATTGCTTTGCCCAAGATTTGCTATATTCCAATTTTGCTCCATCTTTACCGGGGCCAAAGACTTTAAAGTTTTTTCCCCTAAGAAAATCAGCTAATCCATTCGCTAAAGGTATTTCGGGTCCTATTACGATTAAATCAACTTTTAATAAATTAAGATTTTCTACTAATTCTTCGTTTTGCTTTAAATCAATTTTTGTTCTTTCACATTTATTGATTCTTTCTGATCCTGCGTTGCCAGGATTTAAATAAACTTTTTTAACTATTTCATTTTTTTGAATAGCCCATGCCAAAGAATTTTCTCTTCCGCCATT
>QCLY01000044.1 GCA_003214195.1 Prochlorococcus sp. AG-418-G23 | reverse complement strand
TTTTTTCATAGATCCCTCTACAAAAATATTCCTGTGTTTTACCATCTCTGAAACTTTCTTTTTTCCCATTGCTCTTCGAAGTAAATCAGCATCGCCAAGAGAATAACCTGCCAAATCTTGAGCAATTTTCATGATTTGTTCTTGATAAACCATAATGCCATAGGTTTCCGTAAGAATTGATTTAATAAAAGGGTGAGGAAAGTCAACCTTTTCATTCCCATTTTTTCGATTTATAAATTTAGGTATGAGACCGGCATCAAGGGGGCCAGGACGATAAAGAGCAAGGATAGATGAAATATCTTCAAGAGAGTTAGGTTTGAATTCTTTTACTACTTGTTTCATCCCAGAAGACTCAAGCTGAAAAATTCCTTCAAGATCACCTCTTCCAATAAGATCAAAAGTTTTACAATCATTTTGAGGTAAATCATCAATATTTATTGTCTTTCCAGTTGATTGATTAATTAGAGAAACTGTCTTTTCAATCATCGTAAGATTTTTAAGACCTAAGAAATCCATTTTTAATAATCCAAGTGATTCAATATCGTCCATGGAATATTGGGTTATTATTTGTCCATCATTATTCCTTTGGAGAGGTACAAGTTCATCAAGAGGTTCTGAAGCAATAACAACTCCTGCAGCATGAACACCATATGTTTTATTAGTCCCTTCAATTCTCAAAGCCAAATCAATCCATTTTTGGACTCTATTGTCATTGATATATTTATCTCTAAACTCTTGGCTAGGAGAATTCTTATCAATCATTTCATTAAGTTTAAAAGGTTTCCCTCTTACAACAGGTATTAACTTAGCCAATTTATCGGCTTCACCATAAGGAATATCTAGAACCCTCGCAACATCTTTTAAAACCGCCTTAGAAGTCATTTTATTGAAAGTAATAATTTGCGCAACTTTATCTTCTCCATATCGATTGGTAACATAATCAATAACTTCATTTCTCCTATCAATACAAAAGTCGGTATCAATATCTGGCATAGACTTTCTTGCAGGATTTAAAAATCTCTCAAACAATAATCCATGTTCAACAGGATCTATATTTGTGATTTGAAGAGCATAGGCTACTAGTGAACCTGCAGCAGAACCTCTGCCAGGCCCTACTGGAATAGAATTATCCCTGGCAAATTTGATATAGTCCCAAACAACCAAAAAGTAATCAGGGAAACCCATATCTTTTATAATTTTTAGTTCCGAAGATAGTCTTTTTTTATAACTCTCATCAACTTCTGTTAGATCGTTTTTTTTAAGTCTTTTTAAAAGACCTTCGTTGGATAGTTGTGTTAATAGGGAGAATGAATCTTTATCTTGATTAAGAGGGAATTTAGGCATTCTATATTTACCAAACAAATCAAATACTTCAATTTTTTCAGAGATTTCTAATGTATTATTCACTGCCTCATTAATAGATTCATCATCTAAATGATCTCTAAAAAGTTCAAGCATTTCATTTTCACTTTTAATATATTCTGTACCTGTATATCTCAGCCTTTTTTCATCACTTATTAGTTTCCCTGTCAATATGCAAAGTAAAGCATCATGTGCTTCAACATCCATATTGGATATGTAGTGAGCATCATTTGTAGCAATAACTTTTATATTATGCTTCTTACCAATTTTTAATAATTCGACATTTACAATCCTATCTTCAATAGAGCCGTGATCTTGTATTTCTAGGTAAAAATCATCTGCAAATAGTTTTTTATACCAAAGAGCTATATTCTCTGCTACATCTAATCTTCCTTTCAAAATAGCCTGAGGTATTTCCCCTCCAAGACAAGCTGTGGATACTATGAGACCCTCCTTATATTTATTTAAAAGATATTTATCAATACATGGCCTAGAAAAAATACCACGACCTCTCATTCCATTTAAGTGACTAATAGTTGTTAACTTTACGAGATTTTTATAGCCAGTATGATTTTTTGCCAACACAACCAAATGATATCTTTTTTCTTTTTTTGGTTGAGGATCATCAATAGAACCATTAATCACATACATTTCATTTCCTATAATTGGTTTTATACCTTTCTCTTTACACTTCTTGACTAAATCAAGAACTCCATACATAACACCATGATCGGTGAGAGCAATAGAATTCATACCAAGATCACTCGCTCTATCAACAATTTTTGAAATTTGACTTGCACCATCAAGCAGACTGTAATCACTATGATTATGAAGAGAAACGAAACCCATTTTAAATCAATTTATATATATAAAATAGAGAAAATTTCTAAAAAATCTATACTTTGTGATTACAAATTAATTATTAATACAATTTTAGATAATAGGTTTATTCTTGATTACCTTAGCATCAATTTCAAAAACATTTGCTGCATTCAATATTCTGTGTTCCTCTAATACATTGCCAATAAGTTGAAGTCCTATAGGTAATCCTTTATTGTCAAAACCACATGGAATACTTATAGCTGGAAGCCCGGCCAAATTAGCTGGTACTGTTAATAAATCAGATAAATACATAGAAAGCGGATCGTCAACAAAATCACCCTTAAGAAAAGCAGTGGTTGGACATGTTGGAGTTAATAAAATATCTACTTTCCTAAAAGCATTATCAAAATCTTTTCTAATTAGTGTTCTAACTTTTTGTGCTTTCTTATAGTAGGCATCACTGTATCCAGCTGACAAAGCATAAGTTCCTATCAAAATTCTTCTTTGAACCTCATCTCCAAATCCCTCAGCTCTACTTTTTGAAGTCATATCGAAAAGATTAGAGCCTTCTTTGGATCTATAGCCATATTTAACACCATCGTATCTTGCTAAATTTGCAGAGGCTTCAGATGGAGCAATTACATAATAAGTAGCAATTCCGTCGTTAAACCTTGGACATTCAACTTCAATGATTTCGGCTCCTAGAGTTTTGAATCTCTCAACTCCGAAAAGAACAGATTCTTTAACTTCAGGATTAAGGCCTGGATGTTCAAAGCATTCTTTAATAATTCCAATTTTTAAATCCTTTATAGATTTATTTAAATTATTCAAATAATTTGGTACGGGCTTATCAAGACATGTTGAATCAAAGGGATCTTTACCAGAAATGGAATAAAGAATTTCAGCTGCGTCAGATACAGTATTTGTAATTGGACCAATTTGATCAAGAGAGCTAGCAAATGCTACTAGTCCCCATCTACTTACTCTGCCATAAGTAGGCTTCAGACCTACAACACCACAAAAAGAAGCAGGTTGTCTTATTGACCCTCCAGTATCAGAGCCAATAGCAGCAGCACATAATCCTGCCGCTACTGAGGCAGCGCTTCCTCCAGAACTTCCACCAGGAACTCTATTAGTGTCCCATGGGTTTGAAGTTACACCAAAACAAGAAGTTTCCGTCGAACTACCCATCGCAAATTCGTCCAAATTTGTTTTACCTAAACAAATACCACCTGAAGACCATAATTTACCTGAAGCAGTTGATTCATAAGGTGCAACAAAGTTTTTAAGCATTTCACTTGCACATGAAGTAACAACACCCTTAGTACAAATATTATCTTTTATTGCTATAGGCATTCCTGCAAGAGGTGGAAGTATTTCATTATTTTGGATTAATTTATCTATATTTTCAGCTTGCAATATTGCGTTTTCATTTGTAGTACAAATATATGAATTAATATCAGGATCTTTAGAATCAATTTTTGAAAAAAATTCATTAACTAATTCCTTGACAGAAATATTTTTTGTTTTAATTTCTTTCCTTAAAGATTTAAAATCCATTTCTTAACCTATTTCTTATAAACTGATTGATTTACTCGGTTAATGGTTCTTCTTTTTTGCAACGAACTATATTATGTTTAATGTTAATAGAACCTTCATCATAGAGATCCTGAATAAACGAGTCAATATTTTCTTTTAAGCTACGTCTTGTTATGAAAGGGCCATACCAATAAGTAGTATTAGGTTGTTCCGACTCAATTTTGGCCCACCAAGCCAATCCTAGTTTGTTTCCAAAATTTCTGATCAATTTAATTGGCTTTGTAAGGCCATAGATTCTTGTTAGATTCTATACAAAATTGAAGTAAAAATTCAATATTTTTCTTTTAATTATATAAATGTATTGAAACTACAATATTTTAAATGACATTAAAAGCGATTGTTTATAAGCTCGTCAAATGAAATAGTGATACTGCAGCTGCTACAGAAGCATTTAAGCTAGATGTCTTACCTTTAAGAGGAATCTTTAATAAGAAATCGCATTTTTTTTGAGTAAGCAGTGAAATACCTTTATCTTCTGACCCAACGATTACTACTAGGGGCATCTTTTTTTCAAACTTTGAGATTGATAATTGACCATCTCCAGATAATCCAATAAGAAGAAACCCATTTTTCTTTAAATCCACTAGTGCCCTATTTAAATTAACAACTCTACTTACTGGCAAATGTTCCAATGCTCCGGCTGCGACCTTGGCAACTGTTCCAGTTAAGCCTGCCGATCGTCTTTGAGGAATA
>QCLY01000043.1 GCA_003214195.1 Prochlorococcus sp. AG-418-G23 | reverse complement strand
CTTCTATTTATAAAAGAAATGATGATGATTTATGTAAAGAAGCAGTTTACGGTCTTCCTGAAATAAATAAAGAATCCATTTCAAAAGCAAGATTAATTGCATGTCCAGGATGTTATCCAACATCTGCCCTTATTCCATTAGTTCCTTATCTTTCGCAAGGAATTATTGAAAATGAAGGTATAGTGATTGATTCTAAAAGCGGAACCTCTGGAGGAGGTCGAGAACCTAACCAAAAGCTACTCTTATCAGAATGTGGAGAAGGTCTTTCAGCATATGGATTGATAAACCATAGGCATACCTCAGAGATCGAGCAAATAGCATCTTTAATTTCTGGAAATAAAATTGAACTTCTTTTTACACCTCATTTGGTTCCAATTTCAAGGGGTATGCATTCGACTATATATGGGAGATTAAGAGATCCAGGATTAACTTCTGATGATTGCAGAATTCTTTTGGATAATTATTATAGAAATTTTAAAAATATTAAAGTATTACCTGTAGATACTTACCCTTCAACAAAATGGGTTAAAAATACAAACCAAATTCACCTTTCTGTTAAAGTTGATATTCGAAATGGAAGAATTATAATTTTATCTGTTATTGATAATTTGTTAAAAGGACAGAGTGGGCAAGCAATCCAAAATTTAAATATTATGAGTGGAATATCAATGGATGAAGGTCTTGATTTGACTAATAATTATCCATAAAATTACTTCTTATCAAAAAACCAACATGAGAGATTGAGTGAGGCAAAATTTTATGCTCGAGGATCTGTATTCTTCTAGAAAGTGATTCAATATTATCATCATCTCTAATTGGCAATGCAGCTTGCATTATCAATGAACCACTATCTACCTCCTCTTCTACAAAATGTACTGAACAACCAGTTATTTTTGAACCATTTAGTATTGAGTCGTTTATCGCTCTACCACCCTTATATGCAGGAAGTAATGATGGGTGAATATTAATAATTTTATTCTTAAACTTATTTATAAAGAAGGGAGTGACAATTTTCATCCAGCCAGCCATTACAATAAGTTCAACATCGAAATTATTTAAAGTATTTATAATTTCTAATTCAAATAGCTCTGTTTGCGAATAGTCTTTACCTCTTATTATTTTGTGAGGTATTTTTACACTTTCAGCTCTTTTTATACAACCTGCATCATCTTTGTTAGTTATAAGAACTTTTATGTCTATATCTAATTCTCCTTTTTCTGAGAGATTAATTAACTCCTGAAAGTTAGTTCCTTTCCCAGAAGCAAGTACACCTATTTTTAATTTAGGTGAAAATTTTCTAAATTTAGATATCTCAGGAGAAATTATGTAATTAAATGATTTATCCAAAGTTTTTTTATCTAATGATAAATTCATATGAAATAAAAAAAAACCTCTTGTCTAAATATTTATATTCAAAAACATATTTATATTAAAATAAAAATTTAAACAAATTTAAATGATTTAAATCTATGTACTATTCGTATAGATATAATTAAAGAATAAATAAAAGAAACAAATATATAAAATGAATGGAGATTTAAACTCTTGGGATAAATTTTGTAATTATCTTTGGTTTGATAAAAAATTAAATATTTGGTTAGATATAAGCAAAATTAATTTCACAAGTAAAGAGATAATAATTTTAGAAGAGAAATTTATAGATGTTTTTTCATCAATAAAAGAATTAGAAAATGGAGCAATCTCAAATATTGATGAAAATAGACAAGTTGGACATTATTGGCTTAGAAATCCATCAATTTCACCCTCATCAAAAATAGGAGAGGAAATTAGCGCAGAAATTAATGCAATCTCTGAATTTGGAAAACAAATTTTAAATGGAGATATCAAGAATAAGAATAATCAAAACTTTACTGATGTTCTATGGATAGGAATTGGTGGAAGTGCTTTAGGACCATTACTCATAACAGAGTCACTACAGCAGTGCTCTAAAGGCTTAAATTTTTCTTATATCGATAATGTTGATCCTTTTTTAATTAGCGAAAAGTTAGAAAAGTTATCTGAAAAATTATCCACAACATTATTTGTTGTTGTAAGCAAATCAGGTGGTACGCCTGAACCTAGAATTGCTATGGAAATTATTAAAAGTCATTGTGAAAATACTTCTATTGAATGGAATTCAAATGCAATAGCTATAACTATGAAAGATAGTAAGTTATTTAAAAAAGCAACTTCAGAAAATTGGTTAAAAATATTTAATTTACAAGATTGGGTTGGAGGAAGAACTAGTATTACAAGCTCTGTGGGATTACTTCCATTAGCTCTTATTAATGAAAATATATTTGAATTTATTAATGGCGCATCATTAATGGATGAGGTCACACGTATAAGTGATTTTAAAAATAATCCTGCAGCTTTACTATCATCTGCATGGTATTTAACTGGGGATGGCCTTGGAAAAAGAGATATGGTCGTATTGCCCTATAGAGATAGGTTACAGGTATTTAGTAAATATCTTCAGCAATTAGTAATGGAATCCTTAGGTAAGAAATTTAATCGAAATGGTGAAATAGTTAATCAAGGTATTTCCGTTTTTGGTAACAAAGGATCTACAGATCAACATGCCTATGTTCAACAACTGAGAGATGGAATTGATAATTTCTTTTGTATTTTTATTGAATTATTAGACTCTCCAAATACTAATATATTTGATGAAAAAGAGAATCCTAAAGAATATTTATCAGGTTTTTTGCAAGGAACCAGATCAGCGCTCTCTAGTGAAAATAGACAAAGTATCACTATCACATTAGACAAATTAAATTGTTTTTCACTAGGTGCCTTAATTGCTTTATTTGAGAGAGCTGTATCCTTTTATGCTGAATTAGTAAATATAAATGCATATGATCAACCTGGTGTTGAAGCTGGAAAAAAAGCAGCGGCAAATATTATTGAGTATCAACAAAAGGTAAGTAATCTATTAGACGAAGGAGGAGAATATTCTATAAATGACATAACATCATTATTTGATAAATCTGTGAGTGAACCTATTTTTTTCATTGTCCGTGAAATGTGTTTCGGTAATGATGATTATTTAGTTAAAGGCGATTGGTCAAATCCAAATTCATTAGTGATTCAAAAAACAAATTCTTAAACAACAATATTCATAATTTTTCCTTTAACAATTATTATTTTTCTTATGTCCTGACCTTGAATCCACTTTAATATGTTAGGTCTTTTAAGAGTCAATTCTTTAATTTGATCTTCATTCATTTGATTATTAATATTTACTTTGTCTCTAACTTTTCCATTCACTTGTATTACTAGTTGATATGAATCTTCTTTGAGAGCTTCTGAATTAAATGATGGCCATTTTTCTAAATGCACAGAATTTTTAAATCCTATAATATGCCATATTTCATCAGCAATATGAGGTGCAAATGGAGCCAACAAAATACAAAATGTTTTTAAAGCATCTTTTTTTAAATTATTATTTACGTCATTAATGGAATTTGATAATGAATTATAAAATTTCATTAGTTCCGAAATGGCAGTATTAAATTGGTTATTTAATATGTCATTTGAGATTTCTTTAATAGCAATATTCATAGACTTTATTAATAATTTTTCTTTATCTGGATTAGACTTACTTTTACTATTAATATCCTTTGTACAATTTATATAAAGCTTCCAAATCCTGCTTAAAAATCTAAATTGTCCTTCAACATCTGTATCTCCCCATTCCAAATCTTTTTCTGGTGGTGCTTTAAATAATATAAACATTCTTGCAGTATCTGCTCCATATTTTTTAATTACTGATTCTGGGTCTATTCCATTATATTTTGACTTAGACATCTTCTCGAAAAGAACCTCGAGTTTAGTATTATCAATTGGATCTGTAGGATTTGATAGATCATTAATATCGGAAGGAGAAACATATTTGCCCGTTTTATTGTTTTTATACGCTGCAGCTTGAACCATTCCTTGCGTTAATAGCTTTTTAAATGGTTCATCAATTTCAAATAGTTCATTATCTCGCAGTGCTTTTGTGAAAAATCTTGCATATAACAAGTGCAATATTGCATGCTCTACTCCTCCAACATATTGATCTACAGGCAACCAGTTATTAATTTCAATCTTTTCAAATGGTTTAGTTGAACATTTTGAAGATGGATATCTTAAAAAATACCAAGATGAACACATAAATGTGTCCATAGTATCAGTTTCTTTTTTTGCTGCCATTCCACATCTTGGACATGTTGTATTTGTCCAATTATTATTATCTCCTAATGAATTAATCTTGTTAGCAGAGATTTCTATATCTTTTGGTAAGGAAACAGGTAATTCCGATTGTTTTAAAGGAACAGAACCACATTTTTTACAATTAACTATGGGTATTGGACATCCCCAATATCTTTGTCTAGATATTAACCAATCTCTTAGACGATATTGAATTTTATTTTCAGCCCATCCATTATTTACGCCCTCCTCTGAAATTTTTAATTTAGCAATAGTATTTGCAAAACCATCGTATTTATTTGAATTA
>QCLY01000042.1 GCA_003214195.1 Prochlorococcus sp. AG-418-G23 | reverse complement strand
GCATAATTTTGGGAAATGAATAGGACAATTACTCCGTCTATAGAAGCCATAGAAAGGAATTGGTTTTTAGTTGACGCAAAAGATAAGACACTTGGAAGACTTGCTACAGAGATTGCAACTGTTTTAAGAGGAAAAAATAAACCAACATTTACTCCGCATTTAGATACAGGAGATTTTGTTATTGTTATAAATGCTGAAAAAGTTGAAGTAACGGGTAAAAAATCATCACAAAAATTATATAGGAGACACTCTGGTAGGCCAGGAGGGATGAAAATTGAAAAATTTGAGTCTCTTCAAGAGAGAATTCCTGAAAGAATTATAGAGCAAGCTGTTAAGGGTATGCTTCCTCATAATTCTTTAGGAAGACAACAATTTAAAAAACTAAAAGTTTATAAAGGTGCTGATCATCCTCATGCCGCACAGAATCCTGTATTATTGAATAGTTAAGTTATTAAAATGGATAGTCAAATAAAAAACAAAGCTGTTTACTGGGGAACTGGAAGAAGAAAAACTTCAGTTGCTCGAGTTCGCTTAATTCCAGGGAATGGAAAAATTAAAATTAATGGTCGTTCTGGAGATGATTACTTAAACTTCAATCCTCAACATTTAAATGTTATAAAAGCACCACTTCAAACATTAGGTTTAGAAAATTCCTATGATATTTTGGTAAATGTTTTTGGGGGTGGATTGACAGGTCAAGCAGATGCAATCAAGCAAGGGGTAGCTAGAGCACTTTGCGAATTATCTCCAGACAACAGGAAACCGCTCAAAACTGAAGGTTATCTCAGCAGAGATCCAAGAGCCAAGGAAAGAAGAAAATATGGTCTTAAAAAAGCAAGAAAAGCTCCACAATTCTCCAAACGTTAAGAAATTTTAATTATGCCAAAATCAGAAATTCACCCAAAATGGTATCCAAATGCAAAAGTTATTTGCAACGGGGAAGTTGTAATGACTACAGGTTCAACTCAGCCAGAGCTACATGTGGATGTATGGAGCGGCAATCATCCTTTCTTCACTGGAACTCAAAAAATTCTAGATACAGAGGGTAGAGTTGATAGATTTATGAAGAAATATGGAATGGGTTCAGCTAATTCAGCTACTTCAAAAGAGAAAAAAGAAGAAAAAGGTTCTAAAAAATAGAATTTTCAAAATTAAGCACAATTTCAATTGGAATACTCAACACTAATTGCAAGGTTGAAAACTGCTTCAGAAAGTTTTGAAAATTTGGAAGTTCAGCTTGCAGATCCTGACATAGCTAATGATCCTAAAAAATTAGAAACAATTGCAAAGGAAAGGTCAAAATTGGAACCTTTGGTGATTGATTTTAATAAGTTGCTTGATACTGATAAGGAAATTGAAGATTCGAAGAATTTACTAAAAGAAAATAAAAATGACAAAGAGATGGAATTACTAATAAATGAAGAGTTAAATAACTTGGAGGAATGTAAGAATCAACTTATTCAAAAAACTACAATCGCTTTATTACCTAAAGATCCAAGAGATGAGAGAAGTGTAATGTTAGAAATCAGAGCAGGAGCTGGAGGCAACGAGGCTTGTATATGGGCGGGTGATTTAGCAAGAATGTATGAAAGATATGGACAAAAAATTGGGTGGTCAGTAAAACCCGTTAGTGCTTCTGAATCAGACATGGGAGGATTTAAAGAGTTAGTTATCTCAGTTAAGGGAGATTCGGTTTATAGTCAACTTAAATTTGAAGCTGGTGTACATAGAGTCCAAAGAGTTCCAGCTACAGAATCTCAAGGTAGGGTTCATACATCAACGGCAACAGTTGCTGTCATGCCCGAGGCTGATCCCGTGGAGGTTAAGATTGATCCAACCGATTTAGAGGTTGGTACAGCAAGATCAGGGGGCGCAGGGGGACAAAATGTTAATAAGGTTGAGACAGCTATTGATCTTCTCCATAAGCCCACAGGAATAAGAGTTTTTTGTACTCAGGAGAGATCACAATTGCAAAATCGTGAACGGGCAATGGAAATTTTAAGAGCTAAATTATATGAAATTCAATTAAAAGAAGCTAATGCAAAAGAAAGATCTCAAAGGCTTTCCCAAGTTGGAACAGGCGATAGGAGTGAAAAAATTAGAACTTATAATTTTAAAGATAACAGGACAACTGATCATCGACTAGGTTCCAATTTTTCACTAGAACCAATTCTCTCCGGTCAATTGGATGAAGTGATTGATGCTTGTATAGCTCAAGAACAAAAGAGAATGATGGAGGATTTTAATAACGAAGCATAATAAGATTTATTTTTAATTGAATGCTACTCCTATTACGTATTTACCCCATTCTTTATGTTTACCAGAATCAATTTGTCTTGTAGCCTCAAAATTTAGATTACTTAATGGACGGTATGGCTTTCGTTTCAAAGGCATATTGGCCTCTTCTGGGGTACGGTTACCCTTTTGTACATTACATCTAAGACATGCTGTAGTAACATTTTCCCAGTTATCAGTTCCGCCTCTACTTCTCGGTAAAACATGATCTATTGATAAATCACTACCCCTATAGTTACAGTATTGGCAAGCATTATTGTCTCTTAGAAGAATATTTTTTCTTGTTAGCGAAACTTCTCTAAAAGGTACTTTTACATAGTAACGCAGTCTTATAACTGTAGGTAATTTTCTCCCACTATGAATTGCATAAGATTTATCTTCCTCCAAGCTTTCTGCTTTACCTTTGATCATCAAAATAACAGCTCTTCTCCAAGAAGTGATGTTTAAAGGTTCATAAGATGCATTTAAAACTAGAGTCTGGCCCATGCCAAAATACAATTTACATGTCATGCTAACTGTATATTTCAAATAGCGCATAAAATTCTGCAACGTTAATGCAAATTCGGCAAACAAATAAGAAATTTAATTTTCAAAAAGATACAACTTTTGAACAAGATATAGATCCTAAACAAAGAGCATGGATTGAAGTTAGAGGTAAAGCATTAGAAACAAATGTAAGGCAATTAAGATCTAAATTAAGAAAAGATTGTCAATTTATGGCAGTTGTTAAAGCTGATGGATATGGACATGATGCAAAAGTAGTATCTGAATATGCTATTAAAGGTGGAGCTTCACAATTAGGAGTTGCCACTTTAAATGAAGGGATTAGGCTTCGTTCTTGTGGAGTTAAAGTTCCCATACTCATTTTAGGGAATTTATACACGAAGAGGGATTTAATAATCTCTTTTGAAAATGATCTTATGCCTACAATAAGTAGTATTGGAGAGTGTTTAATTTGCAATAATATTGGGAAGCATTTTGGGTCAAAATTTTATTTACATCTTAAAGTAGATACTGGAATGTCAAGATTAGGATTCGAATGTAGTAAGTTTGTTCAACAATTTGAGAAAATCAAATCTTTTGAAAATATCTCCATAGCAGGAATATATAGCCATTTATCATCAGCTGATGAAATTAATCCCTTTGATTCTAAAAGTGTTACACAATTACAAAGAAAGAAGTTTCAGGAATTATTAAAAAAAATTAATCTTGATAAAAATCAAAACATCAAGATTCATTTAGCTAATTCTGCCGGCATGCTTCTTAATCAAGATTTTCATTTTGATATGGTACGTATTGGTCTTTCTATGTATGGGTATAGTCCTCTTATAAAAAGTGAAGAAAATTTTACTCTTAAACCAGCTTTATTTTTAAAGGTCAAGGTCTCTTTTATAAGAATTATTGATAAAGGTGTAAGTGTAAGTTATGGAGGAAAATTTGTTAGTACTAAAAAAACTAAGTTAGCTGTGTTAAGTATTGGCTATGCAGATGGCGTCCTTAGAAATCTTTCAGGCAAAATAAACGTTATACACAATAGTAAACTTTATCCTCAAGTTGGATCCATTACTATGGATCAAATGATGGTTGATATTACTGGTTCAAATGATATTCAAGTTGGTAGTACAATGGTGTTATTAGGATCTGAAGGAGATAAAACAATCTCCCCTCTTCATTGGGCAAAAGAATCTAATACTATTCCATGGGAAATTCTTTGTTCTTTTAAAAATAGATTACCTAGAGTTCAGGTTGATTAGACATTTCGATTAAATAAAAAATTTTGAATATTTGCAAAAAAATTGATAACGTATAGTAACTGGAGAGGTGGCTGAGTGGTTGAAAGCGGCTCCCTGCTAAGGAGTTACAGGAGGTAACTTTTGTCGAGGGTTCGAATCCCTCCCTCTCCGTAATTAATTGATAAATATTTTTAATTTATAATTTTAAAAAAATCAAGATTATTATCATTAAGATCATTTATATTATTTAAAATAAAGTCAGCTCCTGCATTCTTGAGATTTTTTTCATATAAATTACGTTCTTTTAAACGAGACTTTAAATGTAAATGAGGGGGAGCTATTCCAATACTTATGAATTTCTGAGTTGGTATTTCTTTTTTAGCGTTTATGACTGTATTTATATCTGCAATAGTATCTCCTACATAAGCAATGGGGATATTTGATGCACCAAGTTTATCTCCAAGAATTTCTTTTGATAAGTTAATAAAACCTTTTGGATCAGGTTTATCGGGAGCATCTCCCATAGATATTAATGGAGGTGATTTTAGTCCAAGTCTTTTTTCTAAAA
>QCLY01000041.1 GCA_003214195.1 Prochlorococcus sp. AG-418-G23 | reverse complement strand
CGCAGCCTTCTCTTTCTGAAGAAAAGATTGAAGTTTTTCCTATTATTCAAAGTTCTAAAGGACTAAGTGGCAAAAATTTTAATTATCTAGAGGGTAAGCCTGAATTAAAACTTTTAATAGTATAGATCCCTGTTGACTTGAAAACTCTAATTCATACGCATCCTTCTCCAATGTTGATTCATATCACGAGAGAAAGGTTAAAACATGTGAACGGTGAAGAAATTAATTTCTTTAAAGCAGGTAATGCTTTTATAGGGAGTAATAATGTGCGCGCCCACTATGTTAAAAATGTAGAAAAGAAGTTAGCTATATTTCATGTGGGATTTGTATCAATAGTTGGATTGCCTACAGCCATATATAAATAAGATTTTTCTCTAAAGTTATTTAATCTGCATTTTGAGGATTCAACATTTATGAAGAACAGCTGTAATGAGATACGCCTCCGCAGTTAAAATATTGGTTTGGCCTAAGACGATTATATTTTTGATCTATTTCTGAGGATTGTTCTATATATGGATTGCTAAAAACATCCTGTAATTCCTTTATTTTTGTGTAATTTCCTTTCTCAGCCTCTTCATATGCGGGAACGACCATCCATTCGCGCCAAGTATAGACTGGATTAAGGGATTTCATTGATGCCGATTTTGCTTTGATATTTCCTTCTTTCTTCAAGACTGATTGCCAATTTTCAAGCCATACTTCCCACCTATTATTGAGCTCATCATTAATTGGTAAATAGAAACTATCTTTTAAAGAATCTAAGTTATTAGATATTTCAGAAAGTTTACGGAACAAAATTGTATAGTCTGCTTTTGAAATGACCATGAGATTAAAAAATTCATTTATTAGAGTTTCGTTGTAATGTTCTAGACCAAGCTTTTTTGCCCACATTTTCATCAATGCCTCATTCATTAATTCTGAAAAGCCCTTTTCAATTTGTTCTAGCTCTTCAATATAATTAATGTTTTCTAAGAGTAACGGACTAAGAGAAGAACAAAATGTTTTAAAGTTGATTTCGGCAGCAGTAGGTTGGTTGAAAAATGAGAAATGCTCACCTCCACCTGTCCATGGTTGAAATCTTGGATTAAATAATTCACAGAATCCAAAGGGTCCATAGTCCAAGGTATAGCCACCAGCAGCACAATTATCACTATTGAAATTACCTTGGCAATAGCCAACTCTCATCCAGTTAGTTACAAGAGATATAAGTCTCGATCTATATAAACAAGCCAGTTTTATTACCTTACTTTCAAGTGGAATCTGATATTCAATTTCATCTTTATAGTTTCTATCAATAAGATGTTGAACTATCATCTTTAGTTCATTAATAGCTGCATCATGAGCATTATTGCGAACTCGTCTTGCAAAAAGTTCAAGCTGTCCAACTCGTAAAAAAGATGGAGCGACTCTCGTAGTAATTGCCGCTAGATTATCAATCATGATATCAGGTTCAAAATACTTGGAATCTTTTGAATACCATGGTCTTTTAACTATTTCTGAACGTGAGACATAAAGCGTTAAAGATCTTGAGGTAGGGATTCCCAGGGCATCCATTAATTCCTGTGCAAGAAATTCTCGTACGCTAGACCTTAATACAGCCCTACCATCTGCTCCACGACAGTATGGAGTTGGACCTCCTCCTTTAAGTTGCATTTCCATTCTTTTCCCATTGAATAAGCCTTCAAAAACAGAAATTGCTCTGCCATCGCCATAACCATTACCAGTACCAAAGGGACATTGTTGCGTATACTCAGTCCCGTAAATTGATAATGCATAACCTGTTGCCCATCCAACAGGACTCATTGGATAATTAGCAACAGAAATATCACCTGAGAAAAATCGACAAAAATTCTGGTCTTTAGTAAGATCTGAGCTTAGCTTTAGTTCTTTAAAAAGTTTGATGCTATGGGAAATATATTCTGGTTCTGGAATAGCAGTTGGAACAACTGGAACGTAATGACCTGAGTATACTGAACGTGGCTTATGATCATTTCCATCTTTTGTTGATTGAGGATCTGCCTTAAGAGAATTCATAAAAGAATAGTCAGATAGTTGAGAAAATTCAGAAAAATTTTCTGTAAGCTTTACTCTTAATGAATCAGATTTGTTTGACATCAAATTTTTTTATCAATTCTTGTAGGCATTCTAATTTCTTCAAATTAGACACCTTAATATATCTTATATAGATTCTATTAGGGATGGTTTCTGCGGATACTTTTGGGATTAAATAGAAGTTGAAATTTAATATCTACAAAAAAAGGTTCTGCAGTAAAACATTTTCATTAGAAAAATTTTTAAACTTTAAAAATTAAAAAAAAAGAACTTAACCTGCATAACGATTTTCTAAATAAAAACCATTTCAAATATTCATTCATTGATTAGTATTTTTTGACTTATACCCCTCCCCCTATTCCTGCACTACATTAGCCGTCAATATTTTCTAACTAACCCATCCTTTCAACAAATCAAACACACTAATAAATAGTCCAAAACCAATAATTGGGGGTGCAACCCATCTTGTCATGAATTTAAAATAACGTGTCGTTTTGATTCCAACTTTTGAACCGCTAAGTTCTTCATTAAATTTTCCAGGGACTACCCACCCCATAAAGAAAGTAACCAAGAATCCACCAAAGATTAGTAAGACTCCTCCAAAAATCGAATCAAATGTTCCAAGAA
This sequence comes from Prochlorococcus sp. AG-418-G23, assembly GCA_003214195.1. GTDB lineage: Bacteria > Cyanobacteriota > Cyanobacteriia > PCC-6307 > Cyanobiaceae > Prochlorococcus_A. The sequence goes on along the minus strand of QCLY01000041.1, from coordinate 2,028 downwards.
TATTTAAGTTCAATGCAGAAGGTATGCCTGCTAAGAAAAGGAAAAGAGTTATCAACCACACCGATTTTTCTCTTTTAAAGCCGAATTTATCAATTAAAGAGGAAACTGGAACCTCTAATAATGACACAGATGAAGTTATGGCTGCGATATAAGCTAGTGCAAAAAATGCAACAGCTACAATTCTTCCTGCTGCACCATATGAACCTAAACCTGTTGGAATTGAGATGAATAAAGCACCAACAGTGGATTCAGAAATAGCGTCACTTAAACCGAATGTTAAAACTATTGGGAAAGTTATTAATCCAGCCATTAGTCCAACCAAAGTATCTAATGATGCAACTCCAACACTTAATTTTGGAAGATTACTTTTTTTATTTAAATAGGATGCGTAGGTGACCATAATCCCAATCCCTAAACTTAATGAGAAGAATGCTTGTGTAAAAGCGTTTCTTATTGTTTGAGGATTTCTTAATTCATTAAAATCAAACTTAAGTAGAAATGTTTTATAACCTTCCCATGCACCTGAAAGTGAGGTAGCCCAAATAGCAAGAATCACAATAATTATGAAAAGGATTGGCATGAAATATCTAGTAACCTTTTCTATACCTTTTTTTATACCTGATGAAACTATTATTGCTGTAAGTACAAGACTTAATGAGTGCCCCAACAAAACACTGCTGCCACTACTAATCGAACCAAAGAAGGTTTCTGCTTCAGTTAAGTTTTTCGGTAATCCAAAAAATAAAGAATGGAACAAGGTATCTGCAGTCCATCCCATTATTACTGAATAATATGATGCTATTCCTAGTGGAGCTATAAAGAAAAGAATTCCTAATGGATACCAATTTTTCCCCGCTAACTTTACTGGTGCAAGTAATGTGCTTGCCATTGCGTTTCTCCCTAGAGCCATTTCAGCAACAAATACCGGAAGACATACAATTAAAACGATCAATATATACAAAAGTACAAACGCAGCACCTCCACCTTGAGATGCTCTGTAAGCAAAACCCCAAAGGTTGCCTAGCCCTACTGCGCTACCTGCTGCAGCGAGAATGAATCCTAGCTTACTAGTCCATTTTTCTCTCTGAGAAATTTTTGAGTCCAAAATTAAAATCGTTTTTTATAGTTGATTTATAACTCATAAATTAAAATTAGTTAATACTTTGCTTAATAAAAACTAATTTTTTAGATTAATTTTTTTGAAAAAGATTTAGGATTTAAAAACTTTTATTACTTCTTGTGACTATTAAAACGACTATCCTAGATTTTCAATTTAGGAATACTTTTGAGTAGAATGAACCAAATATGAATGCTAAGGTACAGCAGTCTATATTTAAAGAGATGGGAGTTAGAAAAATTTATATTGGTAAATCATTAGATGATCCTCAAAGGACAAATGTAATTTTTAAAGGACCAAAAATGTTCTGAATGATATTTTTATGAATCCTCAAACAAAACTTATTGTTGAAGCTTCAGGGCATATTTATGCGAGGACAAAAATAACTCGCTGGATTTCTTGAAAAAATAAATCTTTATGAATTATCAGCTTTTAATTGAATCATATTCTTTTGGTTCATCCCTTTCTGAGCAAGAAATAGAACTCTTAAGTCTGGAACTTGAAACTCAAATAATGAATATTAATATATCAACTGAATTTGACTGTTTTAAATCGGCCCCCGCCCATATTTGTGAAGGCTTAAATTTAAAAAAAGATACTTATTGGATTATGTGTCTTGCTGAAATATTAGATTTACATAAGCCATCTAAATCTGGGAAAACGAAAAGTGTGGAGGTTTTCGATTTACTACTTGAAAAAGGACTTGTTATTGGTTAATTATTTGAGTATTAAAAAATAAGTTTTCCTAGTTCTGATAGCATTAATATAATTTCAGATAAATAAATAAGTTTTCCTAGTTCTGATAGCATTAATATAAGTTCAGATAAATAAATGAAAGTTTTTTTGCATCGATATTAGGAAATATTATTAAGCTAACGAGATCAAGTGAAAAGAAATTTAAATTAGGAAAT
>QCLY01000040.1 GCA_003214195.1 Prochlorococcus sp. AG-418-G23 | reverse complement strand
TCGAGAGAAGTATTTGATTTGATCTTTCGAGAATACAATCAACTATTCCCTCAGGGGATCTTCTTCTATAACCCTCTTTTATAATTCTTACTAAAACTTTATCTCCATTCCATGCATAATTAAGTAGGTTTTCTTTAATGTAGATATCTTCTTTGTCTTTTCCCCTTACAGCAAAGCAATAGCCTTTGCTACTACATCTTATTTTGGCGACAAGATGATCACTATCTTTTATGCAGGTATATTCATCATCTTCATTTTTATTAATTATTTCAAGTTTTTCTAGTGCTGTTAAAGCAATATCTAATTTTTCTCTATCAGATTTCTTAGTTATTTTTAATAATCTGCATAATTTTTTATATTCTAAACCTTCTGACTGATTAATATTATCAATTATTGAAGATGATGTGAACATGATCTAAATAAATTATAAATTAATTTAGGGTTATATACTTCATTATTACACCTTATTAACCAAGCTTAAAACTAATTATTTTCTTTCTCTTCTTTTTCTTCTTTTTCGATAGTGAAAGAGTTGATAAAGAGCCTTATACCAATTATAAAAAATGTAATTGAAGCTATTGACTTAAGAACCACTTCTGGTAAAAAACTTGAAATAGAACCACCTGTCAAAGCTCCTAATAGACTTGCAAAAACAAGTGCAGAAGAAGATCCCAGAAAAACTGCTAATGGTTTATTCGAAGTACCGCTTAATGTTAAGGTGGCTAGTTGAGTTTTGTCACCTAATTCAGCTATAAAAACAGTTAGAAATGTTGATAGTAATAAACTTAAAACCATTTAAAAATAATTTTTGAAAGTTTCATAGGCTAAAAATATACTTATCAATATCATTAAAGCACCAGTAAATAATGCAAATTTGCTAGGAGATATTTTTTTTGATACCCATTTACCAATAAGAACTCCTACTATGCTAGAGCTTATTAAAGCTAGGGAGCTTCCAAGAAAAACTATTATTGGCTTGCCAGATTCTGCAGAAAGCATCAATGTGGCTATCTGAGTTTTATCGCCAAGTTCCGCAATAAAGATTGTTGTAAAGGTAGTTATAAATATAGATAAAAAACTTTTTTCTAAATTATTTTCTTTTTTTTCTAATTTACTATTCATTTTCCTGATACAGCAATTTTAAAAGTTTTCATTTCATTACTTTCGTATCCATAATTTGATGATATGTGTTGTTTGCAGCAATCTATTAAGAATTTATCTCCAGATTTTGAATATCCTTTAAATAAAGTTGAAAATTCATCTACTCGGCAAAAATGTGGTCTGGTTTCATAAATTAAACATTTTTTATTTCCTCTGTCTAGATTTTTACACCAACCGTCTTTAGCCGTCATCGAATTTATCAATGCTATATCTTCTTTCGTAAGTTTCTCAGCCAAATCAGTTCTCTCGTTCAAGTCGAATTTACAACAAGCCCCGCAATTTTCTATACATGTCCATGATTTCATAATTTAATTCAATGTTGTTACGTATCAGTACAGTTTTATCAATTATTTGTAAAAATAGTATCACAAATTATATTCATTATCATGGCAACACTTATTCCTTTAGCTGTAGTTGCGTTAGCAGGTCCAGCGATAATTGCGCTTGTATTTTACCGTAGATAAAAGTAATTCATTTTTGTGACTTGTCTTGAGGGTGTTTATTGGGATTTAGATGGTACCATCGCCAATACCGAATTAGAGGCTCATTTACCTGCTTTTAATTGTGCTTTCAATGATCTTGGCATTAATTGGAATTGGGATGCTAATAAATACGTAAAACTTTTGAAGATAAATGGGGGAAAAAATAGGATAGCTTATTACGCTAAATCGAATAATGATGATTTCTCAGAAGATTTAATTCTCAAAATTCATGAAAAAAAACAGTTTCATTATTGTGAAATAATAAAAAAAAATTGCGTTAGTTTTAAAACTGGTGTTTTTAGATTAATTAATGAATTACATAGAAAAAAAGTAAGACAATTTATTGTTACTTCAAGTTCAAGAAATCAAGTTGATCTACTTCTTGACAAACTTTTTAGTGGCTTTAATCCTTTTGAGTTTATTATTTCAAGTGATGATGTTGAATTAAAGAAACCAAATCCGTTACCTTATTTAAAGGCAATTCAGTTAAGTAATATAAACAAAAGAAACTCAATTGCTTTTGAAGATTCCAATCCAGGATTGAAGTCTTCTTTAACAGCTGACTTACCTACAATTTTTGTTCCTTCAAATATCCCAACCGTTCTTGATAAAAATATTAATTTAGATTGTATTTTAGACAGTCTTGGTGATGAAAATAATGTGGCAAATGTTATTAAAGGCCCTAAACTAAATAAATCATATGTTGACTATAGCTTTCTAAATGATTATTTAGGGTTTTTGAGTAATGCAAAAAACTAATTTTTCAAAGATTACCTTTAGATTAAATAATTTGTTATTTGGTTTTCTTAGTGATAGTTGGAGGTCAAAGTCTATTGTTCTTATTTCTGTATTGACAGGTTATTTTCTGTTTGCAAATTTTCTTACTAAATTTATCTCTGAAGGGCAAAATGAATTAATTATGGCTCCAATAATTATCTTTTTAATTGAAATTATTATAAGAATTAAACCTTCCTCAAATTCAAGATTTTATAACATATGGCTAGTAGTTGATAAATTAAGAATTGGTGCAGTATATGCGGTTATACTTGAGGCATTTAAATTAGGATCTTAGATGTTACTCTTCTTCTTCTTCTTCTATAGGGTACACAAATCCTTGAGCTTTCCCAGTTAATACAGATTTACCTATAGATATAGCTTTTTGAGCTGCTAGCGCCGCTTTTCCTTTCCAGACAGCATGTCTATGGTTTCTTTTGCTCTTTGATTTTTTCTTCTTAGGTACAGCCATTCTTTTTATTTGTTTCCTTTTAATAATATAACCTTTAAGTGGTTATCTCCAAAATTTTGAGTATATTTTATTTATATACGTCAATTTTTTAAATAAGCATATATGCTTTATTAATCACTTATAGAAATTAGTGTTTAGATCAAAATTTTCATATTCAGATTCTAAGTCGAGTTATTCGGATCTTTTAGAAGATATAGAGTCAGGATTGATAGAATCAATATTCTTCTATCCTAGGCAGAGGGAAGTTGATGTTTTGTATAAAAATGGTGATAAATTTAAGATACCTATTCTCTATAACGATCAATTAATTCTTGAAAAGGCGACTGAAAATAAAGTCCAACTTTCCGTTAATAATAGTAGAAAAGAATCCGAGACAGCAAATTCATTTGCGTCTATTAGTATTTTTCTAATATTTTTATTAGCCATAGTTTTAATTTTAAGGAGCACCTCAAAATTAGCGTCCAGAGCATTTGGATTTACCAAAAATCAATCTAAATTTGTAACTATTGATGATGTAGAGACTAGATTTGATGATGTAGCTGGAGTACCTGAAGCTGCTGAGGAATTAAAAGAGGTAATAACTTTTTTAAAGGAACCAAAAAAGTTTGAAAATCTCGGAGCAAAAGTTCCCAAAGGAGTTCTTCTAATTGGCCCTCCTGGAACTGGTAAGACACTTTTGGCTAAAGCCATTGCGGGTGAATCTGGAGTACCTTTTCTTTCAATAGCAGCATCAGAGTTTGTGGAACTTTTTGTTGGTGTTGGAGCCAGTAGAGTTCGAGATCTATTTGCTAAAGCGAAGGAAAAATCTCCTTGCATAATTTTTATAGATGAAATTGATTCTATTGGTAGACAAAGGGGCTCTGGGTTTGGAGGTGGAAATGATGAAAGAGAGCAAACTCTTAACCAGCTTCTTACTGAATTAGATGGTTTTGCTGATAATTCAGGGATTATTGTTTTAGCAGCTACAAATAGACCTGACATATTAGATGCAGCTTTATTAAGACCTGGTCGATTTGATAGAAAAATAGAAGTAATGCTTCCAGATTTAAATGGAAGAAAAAAAATTCTTTCTGTTCATTCTCTATCGAAACCACTTTCAAGAAAAGTTGACCTAGGATATTGGGCTTCGAGAACAGCAGGTTTTTCTGGTGCAGATCTTGCAAATTTAATGAATGAGAGTGCTATTCACTGTGCAAGAAATAAATCAGATTCTATAAATGATATTCATATAGAAAATGCTCTCGATAAGATTACCATTGGGTTGAGAACTACATTAATAACTTCTCCAAATATGAGAAAAATAATTGCCTATAACGAAGTAGGTAGAGCAATTGTTTCAGCCGTTAGAAATGGTATTGACTCAGTAGACAAAATAACTATATTACCCAGATCTGGATCTTTAGGTGGATATACAAAAATTTGTCCAGATGAAGAAATAATATCAAGTGGTTTAATTTCAAAAAAATTGTTATTTTCAAAAATTGAAATTGCTCTTGCAGGAAGAGCGGCAGAAACTATAGTTTTCGGTACAAGTGAAATTACACAATGTTCTATAAACGATATTTCATATGCGACAAATATTGCAAGAGAAATGGTTACAAAATATGGATTTTCAATTATTGGTCCAATCTCTATGGATTCTGCAAATAGTGATATGTTTATTGGAGAAGGTTTAATTAGAAGAAAACCTCTTATTGCTGATAATACTAGTTCAAAGATTGATAGTGAGATCATCAAGATTTCTAATATTTCGTTAAATAATTCAATAGAAATATTGAAAAAAAATAGAGTTTTACTTGATAAACTAGTTGAAATACTATTAAACGAAGAAACT
>QCLY01000039.1 GCA_003214195.1 Prochlorococcus sp. AG-418-G23 | reverse complement strand
AAAAAAAAAATTTTATTGGTTGGCGCTTTCCCAAAATATCAGAGTGGAGGAATTTTTGGAGGACAATTAACTGCATGTAAATTACTAGCTGAATCTGAACTTAGAAATAAATATCATTTGCTGTTTATAGATAGTACATCGATCTCAATACCTCCTCCTCACTTTTTAATTAGAGGAATTTTTGCATTGTTTAGGCTATTTAAATTTACTTTTAAAGTTAGGATCACTAATCCTGAGGTGATCATTATTTTTTTTGCCGGGTTTTCTAGCACTCTTGAAAAATCAATAATGCTTATTATTGGAAAATTGTTTAACAAAAAAATTATGATTTTCCCAAGAGCGGGTGCCTTGATAAGTCATTATCATAAAAATATAATTTTTAACTTATATGTTAAAAAAACATTATCCTTAGCTAATAAATTTTTATGTCAAGGCAAGAACTTTCAGGATTTTGCTATATCACAATTAAATTTTAAAAAAACAGATTGCCCCATAATCCCAAACTGGACAGCTACTGATTCTTTTCTTGAATTGGGAATTAATAAAAAAGTATCTTGTGAAAAAGAAATAACTAATTTAGTTTTTATTGGATGGATAGAAGAATTTAAAGGTATTTATGAAATAATAAGGGCATCTCTTATATTAAAAGAAAGGGGTAAAAAATTTCATATATATTTCTGTGGAGATGGTAATGGTATGAAAGATCTTGAAAAACTTATCAAAAAGTATGGAATGGATAAATTTGCCACTCTTCTTGGTTGGATTGATGGAAGAGACAAAATTAACATTTTAAAAAATGCTGATATTTTTATTTTGCCTTCTTGGAACGAAGGATTGCCAAATTCTATGATTGAAGCTATGAGCTCGGGACTCGCTTGTATAGTTTCAGATGTTGGAGCCATACCTTCTTTTATCAAGCATGAAGAAAATGGCTTATTAATTAAGCCTAAATCACCTGATGAGTTGGCTTCATCTATAATGAAATTAATTGATGATAAAATCCTTTTAAAAAAGATCTCTAGAAATAGTTTTGACTTTGCCATGAAAAATTTTACTATTAAGAAAGCTGAAGAAATTTTTGAAAGAGAAATAGAAAGCCTTTCATAAAATTAGAAAATTATTTAGGAATTATTTTAAATAAATGTTTAAAAATAAAACAATCTTAATCACAGGGGGCACAGGATCTTTTGGGAATGCAGTAATAAAAGAACTCATAAGAAAAGATATTAAAGAGATAAGAATTTTTAGTAGAGATGAAAAAAAACAGGATGATATGCGTAAAATTTATGGTGAAAATGTTTTAAAGTTTTATATCGGCGATGTTCGCGATTATAATTCTTTGATTTCATCAGTAAAAGGCTGTGATTATATTTTTCATGCAGCAGCTTTGAAACAAGTACCCTCTTGTGAGTTTTATCCAATAGAGGCAGTAAAAACTAATATTCTGGGGACAGAAAATGTTTTAGAAGCATCAATTAATTCAGAAGTAAAAAAAGTTGTATGCTTAAGCACAGATAAAGCAGTTTATCCCATTAATGCTATGGGTATTACAAAAGCTATGATGGAAAAAGTTATGATATCAAAAGCAAGAAGTACTAAAAATACGATAATTTGCGCAACAAGATACGGAAACGTTATGGCGTCAAGAGGATCAGTAATTCCCTTATTTTGTAATCAAATTATTTCAGGAAAGCCAATTACTATCACAAACCCACTTATGACAAGGTTTATGATGAATCTAAAGAATGCTATTGACTTAGTTTTTTTTGCATTTAATAATGCATCTTCGGGAGATATTTTTGTTCAAAAAGCACCCGCTGCTTCAATTGATACGCTATCAAATTCTCTTTTGGAAATATTTAATCAGGATAAAAATAAAAAAAATATTATTGGTACTAGGCATGGAGAAAAGCTACATGAAATACTTCTTAGCAAAGAAGAGGTATGTGTTGCTAAAGATTTGGGCAAATATTTTAAAATACCTCCAGATTTAAGGGGCCTGGACTATAGCAAATATATAGAAAGAGGAGAAATTGCAACTAACAATAAAAATGAATATTCATCATCAAATACTAAACAACTAAATACTAATGAACTAAAAAAAATGCTTTATGAATTGGACTATATTAAAGATTGCCTCAATGGTGAATATTCTATTCCTAATATGTAATTTAAATGAGGATTTTAGTAACAGGTTCGAATGGGTTTATTGCAAAAAATTTAATAATAAGGCTTAATGAGAATAATTATAATACTTTAGAGTTTAAGAGAGGGGATAGTCTAGAGTTATTATCACAGAACATTATCAAAGCTGATATTATTTTTCATTTAGCTGGAGAAAATAGAACTAATGATGAAGATTTATTCATAAAAAATAATATTATTTTAACAAAAGAGATATGTAATATTTTAAAAAATAATAATTTAAAAATCCCCATCTTATTCTCTTCTTCCATTCATTCTGATAGAGATACTGCTTATGGTAAAAGTAAAAAAAAGGCTGAAAATTTACTTTATAATTTACATAAAGAAAATAATAATCCTGTCTTGATTTATTCATTGCCGGGAGTATTTGGGAAATGGAGTAAGCCATTTTATAATTCGGTTGTGTCAACTTTTTGTCATTCTATTGCTAAAGGTATGGACATAAAAATTAATGAGCCAGAAAAGATTATCAAACTTATTTTTGTTGATGACTTGATTGAACATTTCCTTCTCTCAATCAAGAATTATGATTTTGGTTTTACTAAAGTTAAGGTCAAGCCTGAATATGAGATATCAGTCAAAGATTTGGCAAATACATTATTAAATTTCAAAATCTACAGAGAAACTTTGTTTACTGATAGAGTTGGAGAAGGCCTAATTAAGAAACTTTATTCTACTTTCTTAACCTATCTTCCTATTGAAAAATGTTTTTATGAAATAGATAGTCATTCTGATCAAAGAGGTCGATTTGTAGAAATGTTGAAAACTAAAGATTCTGGACAGTTCTCTTTTTTTACCGCTAAACCTGGGATAACTAGAGGAGGACATTATCATCACTCAAAATTTGAAAAGTTCTTAGTTTTAAAAGGTAAAGCTTTATTCAGATTGGTAAATATTCTTTCAAAAGAATATAAAGAGATAAAATTATTTGCAGATAAACCTTTAATAGTTGAATCTATACCTGGTTGGACTCATGATATAAAAAATATTGGGAAAGATGAGCTTATAGTAATGCTTTGGGCAAATGAAGTCTTTGATAAAGATAATCCAGATACCTTTATGCATGAAATTTAAATGAAAAAGCTTAAAGTTATTACTGTTGTAGGCACAAGGCCTGAGATTATAAGATTATCAAGAATAATATCCCTTTTGGATCAGTATTGCGACCACACTTTGGTTCATACAGGACAAAACTATGATTATGAGTTAAACCAGATTTTTTTTGAAGATCTAGAAATTAAAATGCCAGAATATTTTCTAAATTCTGCCGGAACGAATCCAAGTCAAACAATAGGAAAAATAATTATTGCATTTGATGAGATATTAGAGAAAATCAAACCAGATTCTGTTCTTATTTTAGGAGATACTAATAGTTGTCTTTCTGTAATTCCAGCAAAAAGGAGAAAAATTCCAATATTTCATATGGAGGCGGGAAATAGATGTTTTGATATGAGAGTTCCAGAAGAAATAAATAGGAAAATTGTTGATAATGTTTCTGATATTAATCTTACTTATAGCTCAATTTCTCGTGAATATTTAATAAAAGAAGGATTCCCTCCTGATAGGGTTATTAAGACAGGAAGCCCGATGTTTGAGGTTCTTAATTTTTATAATAACAAGATTGAGCAATCAAAAATAATTGAGAAATTAAAAATTAAAAGTAAGGATTTTTTTCTAGTTAGTTTTCATAGAGAGGAAAATGTCGATTCTGAAAAAAACTTTAAAAAATTAATAAATTCTCTTAATGTTATTTGTGAAAGATATAATAAACCAATTATAGTTTCTACCCATCCAAGAACTAGAATGAAACTAGCAAGCTATAAGGGAAATTTGAATAGTTTAATAAGATTCCTCAAACCATTAAGTTTTTCGGATTATAATAATTTACAAATTAATGCCATGACAGTACTTTCAGATAGTGGAACTATCAGTGAAGAATCATCAATATCAAATTTTCCAGCAATTAATCTCAGGGAAACTCACGAAAGACCCGAAGCAATGGAGGAGGCATCAGTCATTTTGTCAGGTTTGAATGCTAATCGTATTATAAATGCAATAGAAATTTTGAAAAACCAGAAATATGGAAAGGATTCTCGAACTCTTGACTTAGTAGAGGACTATTCTAAGAAAAATGTTTCAGAAAAGATTTTGAGAATATTGATTAGCTACACAGATTATGTAAAGAGAGTTGTTTGGAAAGAGACAATAAATTAATTTGAATATCTTAATCATATCTCAATATTTTTGGCCAGAAAATTTTAGAATTAATCAGTTATCAACTGCTCTTCTAAAGAAAGGTAATAGAGTAACTGTACTTACAGGATTACCTAACTATCCTGAAGGTAAAATTTATGAATCATATGTTAAGTCACCTCAAAAATACAATGATTTTAATGGAGTAGAAATTATAAGAGTTCCTCTTTTGCCAAGAAGGAAAAACAAGTTTTTTTTGACACTCAATTATTTTAGTTTTTGTTTTTCAGCATCTACTATCGGTTTTTATAAACTTTGGAAAAAAAATTTTGATGTTATTTTTGTTTTTCAAACTTCCCCTGTATTAGTCGGAATACCATCTTCATTAATAAGCTTTTTTAAGAAAACTCCCCAAGTTATATGGATTCTGGATCTATGGCCAGAAAGTTTAGAAGCATTAGGAATATTAAAGTATAATTGGCAAAAAATTTTTTTTAGAAAACTTGTTAAATTTATATACTCTAGATTCTCATATATCCTTTGCCAGTCAAAAAGCTTTATTAAAGAAATTGAAAGTAAAAATATAGATCGTAAAAAGCTTATTTTTTTTCCAGCTTGGGCTGATACTGAAATACTTAAAAAAAGTAATCATTATGCTCCAGAAATTAAAATTAAAAAGGGATTCTTTAATATAATATTTTCAGGAAATATTGGAGAAGCACAAGATTTCCCATCAATTATTAAAGCATTTAAAATACTTAAAAAAAGAAATATAGAAAACATAAGGTTAATTATTATTGGAGAAGGGAGAATGAAGGATTGGGTTAGAAAGGAAGTAGCATTTCAAAATTTATCAGAAATTATAGAAATCCATGGTAAGTTTCCTTTACAAAGAATGAGTTCTTTTTTTAAACATGCTGACGCACTTCTTGTGTCTCTATCAGATAAAAAACTTTTCTCAATGACAATTCCAGGTAAAATTCAATCTTATTTAGCAGCTGGTATTCCCATTATTGGAATGCTTAACGGTGAGGCAGCTAATTTATTAATAGAAGCAAAAGCAGGAAAAGTTTGTGATGCAGGAGATTATCAAAAACTTGCTGATATTATTGAATCATTATCTAGCGAAAATAAATCAAAACTATTGGAATTCGG
>QCLY01000038.1 GCA_003214195.1 Prochlorococcus sp. AG-418-G23 | reverse complement strand
AAAAGTGGTAAGTACATTTTCTCGCAAAGATCAAAACTATAAAAATGACGATTTAAATCAACCCTCCAAAGAGGGAAGATTTGGAAAATATGGTGGTCAATATGTTCCTGAAACTCTAATGCCCGCTCTTTTTGAGCTTGAAGACGCTGCATCTAATGCATGGAAAGATAAACTTTTTGTAGAAGAATTAAATCATCTACTTAAGACTTATGTAGGAAGAGAAACACCACTTTATGAAGCCAAAAGACTTACTGAACATTACAAAAATAATCAAGCAACTCCTAGAATATGGCTTAAAAGAGAAGATTTAAATCATACTGGGGCTCACAAAATCAATAATGCTCTTGGACAAGCTTTATTGGCAATAAGAATGGGCAAAAAAAGAATAATTGCAGAAACTGGAGCAGGTCAACATGGAGTTGCTACTGCTACTGTTTGTGCGAGATTTGGCTTGAAATGTATTATCTACATGGGTGCTGAAGATATAAAAAGGCAATCCCTTAACGTTTTCAGAATGAAACTTCTAGGTGCTGAAGTTAAAGTTGTAAATTCTGGAACTGCAACACTTAAGGATGCGACTAGTGAAGCCATTAGAGATTGGGTTTCTAATGTCGAAACAACACACTATATTTTAGGATCTGTTGCAGGCCCACACCCTTTCCCAAAGATTGTGCGGGATTTTCATGCAGTTATAGGTGAAGAAACTAAAAAACAATGTTTGGAATCATTTGGATCTTTGCCTGATATTTTGCTTGCTTGTGTAGGTGGGGGATCAAATGCAATGGGGCTTTTCCATCCATTTGTTAAGGAAACTTCTGTGCGGCTTATTGGAGTTGAAGCCGCCGGAAGCGGAGTTGATACTGACAAACATGCTGCCACTATCACTAAAGGTTCAGTTGGAATTTTGCATGGATCAATGAGTCTTCTCTTGCAAGATGATAATGGTCAAGTACAAGAAGCTCACTCAATAAGTGCAGGTTTAGATTACCCTGGAGTAGGACCTGAACATAGCCATTTAAAAGATATAGGTAGAGCAGAATATGGATCCGTCACAGATCAAGAAGCTTTAGACGCTTTAAAACTTGTTAGTGAACTAGAAGGAATTATTCCTGCACTTGAAACTTCCCATGCCTTTGCTTGGTTAGATAAATTATGCCCTACTCTTGAAAAAGATACTCATATAGTTATCAATTGCTCTGGGAGAGGCGACAAAGATGTTAATACTGTTGCATCTTCATTAGATATTTAATCAATACCTTGGTATTGATGGGTCAATATATCTACTCCATCCATCAATACCCTCCTCCAAATTCCATATTTCGCTCACAATATTATTATCCAAGCACCATTGAGAAAAATTATAACTTCTTATTCCTGCATGACAGGTAACTACAATTTCTCTATCTAATAAATCAGCAAATATTTCTTCAACATATTCAGATGTAACTTTACTAATTGGTATATGTAAAAATTCTTTTGAGAAACGAGCCAGTTCAAGCTCTGACTGCTCTCTTACATCAATTAAGACTGGATCTTCTTTCTCAGAATTAAACCAATCATTTAGACTAGAAGCATTTATAGATTTTGGATAACTTCCCAATTTATAGGATAAATTATGTGTTATTTACAATTTAATAAATTAAGTTGCAGTAGGAAGTTTATTGTTAAAAATAAAAATAAACATTGATAATGAAACTTAGAGTAGTAGCAATAATCCTATTATTATCTTTATTACTTTTTTTTGGTTTTAAAAAAGTTTCTACTAATAAAAATAAGGAACAAAGTACAAATATTGAGCAACTAAATATCTTAAAATATGCACCTGAAAACAATAAATTATTATTTATTTCAAATTTAGATGGTTTTAATATCGTTAATAATAATGAAAAGGATAAAAATCCAACAAATAAAGATAACTTTTTTTTAATAAAAGACTCTATATTAGATTACTTAGGAATAGATCTAGGCAACAATAAATTAGAAGATATCTATAATAATGAACTTATAATCTCAACTTTTGAAAATAATAAAAAGCTTGAAGATGATATTTTGATTGTTTTTAAAATTAAGCCAGAAAAAACAATAGATGATTTATTAAATTTACCTAATAAAATAGATCATATTGATGAGATAATTTCAATTAATAGAGAAAACAAAATAAATTTTCTTAACTATATATACCGAACCGACGATCATTATATAATTGCTTCATCAGATAAAAAATTAATCAAAAATAGTATTATTTCTAGTGAAAATTTTAAGAAAAAAAAATTTCAATATGAGGGAGAACTTATTGGACTGAACAATGAAAAAAATATATTATTCACAAATAAATTTTTGGAAAGTAAATTTTTTAATAAAGAAATTTTTCCTGAGAATAATGGGGATAAAATTGCTACAATTTTTGACTTTAAAAATAAGCAACTAATTTTAAAATCATTTTTACTAAATAATAAAAAAAACATTGATATTCTTACTTACGAAAAGTTAATGAATAAAGATAATAGTAATGAAGATAATCCTGAAAATTTAATTTTTTGTGAATTGAAAAATTTTGACAAACACCTCTATCCCTTAATAAATGATTTTCAACTAAGTTTTTTTGAAGAGTTTAATCAAAATAATAATCAAAACATTTTAATTCTCAATTCAAATAAAGATTGGCTTATTACGTTTGAAAAAAATAATGAAAATCAATTTGATTTAAGTGCTTTGAAAAAGCTAAAAGATTTCAACAAATATACTTTGAAACAAAATGAAGATATTTATTCGATATATTCCAAAGATATTCTTGAAGAAAAAGACGATGTTATAAAACAATTATCTTTTGAAAATATCTATTCGATAGAATCAGAAGGTTTACAAATCATAAGTAATAATTTAATTGATGGTAAAGAATTTGAGAAAATATCAAAAAAATTTTTTAACCTAAAAAGTAATAAAGATCAATCTGCTTTTCTTTATTCAAAAGTTAATATCAAAGATGGCAATTCTAATAAAATTGAATATTTTTCTAATTTGCAGGACCTTAATTTTCTCATTAAAAATATTTTAAAAATTTCAAATGAAGAATCGCTAGAAATCATAAGTCAGTCTATTCCTGAAAAAAATCCAATTATTTACAGAGAAACTATATTAAACATTCTTTAAATTAAATTTATTCAAAAAAGCTTCAAAAATAATCATTTTAATTTTTTGCGAAGTTAATATCTTGTGGTTAATTAAAAATTATTTGACTATCTTTAATCTATAAGTATTTGATATTGAATTAAGCAATTGGATAGTAACAAACTAATTTTAAAACCAGGATTAGAGGGTGTCCCAGTTACTAATTCATCTATATGTGATATTGACGGCAACAAAGGTAAATTATTGTACAGAGGATATTCCATTGAGGAACTATCCAAAAAAAGCAGTTTTTTAGAAACCGCTTACCTATTGATTTGGGGTGAATTGCCCACAGCTATTCAACTAAGAGATTTCGAACAAGAAGTTCAGATGCATCGAAGGTTAAGTTTTAGAGTCAGAGATATGATGAAATGTTTCCCTGCAACTGGACATCCTATGGATGCTCTTCAATCTAGCGCAGCTTCTTTGGGGCTCTTCTATTCGCGTAGAGCAATAGATGATCCTAATTACATCTACAACGCAGTCATAAGACTAATAGCAAAAATACCCACAATGATTGCAGCGTTCCAACTTATTAGAAAAGGACAAGACCCAATTCAACCTAGAGATGATCTAACTTACTCATCAAATTTTCTTTACATGTTGACTGAAAAAGAACAAGATCCTATAGCCGCAAAAGTTTTTGATAGATGCTTAATCCTACATGCCGAACATAGTTTAAACGCAAGTACATTTAGCGCAAGAGTGACTGCAAGTACTCTTACAGATCCATATGCTGTCATCGCCTCTGCAGTAGGAACCTTAGCTGGCCCATTACATGGAGGAGCAAACGAGGATGTGATTGCAATGTTAGAAGAGATTAAAACCCCAGAAAATGCTGGGTCTTTTTTAGATAATGCAATAAAAAATAAAAGTAAGATAATGGGCTTTGGCCACAGAGAATATAAAGTCAAAGATCCCAGAGCAATAATTCTTCAAAAACTTGCAGAAGAACTTTTTATTAGATTTGGAGCAGATGAAATGTATGAAGTTGCTAAATCACTTGAGGCAGAGGCAATACCAAGACTTGGACCTAAGGGTATATTCCCTAACGTAGATTTTTATTCTGGCCTTGTTTATAGAAAACTTGGTATTCCTCGTGATTTATTTACTCCAATTTTTGCCATATCTAGAGTGGCTGGTTGGTTAGCTCATTGGAGAGAGCAACTTGGAGCAAATAGAATTTTCAGACCATCGCAAATCTATACAGGTTCAGCACCAAGAGATTGGATTAGCCTAGAAAACAGAGAATAATATTTGCAGCTTTTCATAAAAAACACACATATTGTTTGTGAAGAGTTAATCTATTAAGTAAATAACATAAAAATTTTGGAATACGGATTAGATCTCGAATATAGTTTTAATGAATTCTTAAAAGGTTTTGGCCTTTCTAGCGAAATCGCTCATATAATATGGCTCCCTCTTCCTATGCTTTTGGTTTTGGTAGCGGCAGTTGTTGGCGTTTTAGTAACAGTTTGGCTTGAAAGAAAAATATCTGCTGCTGCTCAACAAAGAATAGGTCCAGAATATGCTGGAGCGCTCGGCGTCCTCCAACCAATTGCAGATGGTCTTAAGTTACTTGTCAAAGAAGATATTATTCCTGACAAAGCTGATGGGATACTCTTCACTGCAGGACCTATATTAGTTCTTGTCCCAGTGATTCTGTCCTGGCTAATTGTTCCTTTTGGACAAAACCTTTTAATAAGTAACGTTGGTATTGGAATTTTTCTATGGATCGCTTTAAGCAGTATTCAGCCAATTGGCCTTCTTATGAGCGGATACGCATCAAATAATAAGTATTCTTTATTAGGAGGTTTAAGAGCAGCGGCTCAATCAATAAGTTATGAAATTCCTTTAGCTTTATCTGTACTCGCTATCGTACTAATGACAAATTCTCTAAGTACTGTTGACATTGTCAACCAACAAAGTGGTGCTGGAATCCTAAGTTGGAATATATGGAGACAACCAGTTGGTTTTATAGTCTTTTGGATTTGTGCTCTTGCAGAATGTGAGAGACTTCCGTTTGACTTACCCGAAGCTGAAGAAGAATTAGTTGCGGGATATCAAACTGAATATGCAGGGATGAAATTCGCATTGTTCTACCTGGGTAGTTACATTAATTTAATTCTTTCCGCTTTATTAGTATCAATACTTTATTTGGGAGGTTGGGGTTTTCCTATTCCAGTTGAATTAATAGCTAAGTTTCTTAATTTGCCTATTAACGCCCCCTTTATTCAGGTTTTCACTGCATCAATAGGAATTGTAATGACTGTACTGAAAGCATATCTTTTAGTTTTTATTGCAATATTATTACGTTGGACAACTCCTAGAGTAAGAATTGATCAACTCTTAGATCTAGGATGGAAGTTTCTTCTGCCAATTTCTCTTGCTAATCTTTTGATAACAGCAGGATTAAAACTTGCTTTTCCTCAATTCTTTGGTGGTTAAATTTAAGTAAAAATACTTAAATTCAAAATTATTCCACTAAAATAAAATAACTAAGTAAATTCTTCGAAATGAACAATTTCCTTCAACAAATAAATAGCTATATCAAAGAAGCATTTAATGCTGGCAAATATTTATACAATGGTATATCAGTAACTTTTGATCATCTTCGAAGAAGACCAGTTACTGTTCAATATCCATATGAAAAATTAATACCTTCTGAAAGATATAGAGGAAGGATACATTATGAATTTGACAAATGTATTGCTTGTGAAGTTTGTGTGAGAGTATGTCCCATAAATCTCCCAGTAGTTGATTGGGTAATGAATAAAGAAACCAAAAAAAAGGAAC
>QCLY01000037.1 GCA_003214195.1 Prochlorococcus sp. AG-418-G23 | reverse complement strand
TATTTTTTTTGCTTCATCTCTTGTAAGACATTTTTCTGCTTTTACATTTAAATTTTTAAGTTTTTGCAGTTGCTTTGTGTTACTCATAATTTAACTCGCACTTAAAATTCATCTTAGCATAATTTTAAATCAATTGCCTCAAAAACCTTTGCATCAAACCTTTTTTACAGATTTGAGAATGGAATCATCGGAACAGTATAGAGGATGTATTGGATTATCTTTGATTGTTTTTTTAATAAAAAGCGGTCCAAGAGAGTTATCAAAATTATTTTTCCTAATTAAATTATATTGCATTATTTTTTTTGCTATTTTTTTATTTCTATTTAAAAATTCCCCTTTATTACCCCAACCTAACCATAAATCACAATTTTTATTTTCAGACCAGTGTTTTAAGTTTTTATAAATATGATTATTGTTTAGATAACCCACAGGGTTTTTGTGATTATAAAGTTTTTCTGGTTTGCTTGAAATGAGGGCAAATAGATTGATTAACTTTACTTTGCCATAATTATTGTTTTTCGAAATTTTGATTATCTTTTTTGTTGTATTATCTAAGAAAACTTCATCCGATAATGAGGGATTTAAACCAATAAAAATAACTTCCTTTATAGAATTAGAAATCTCATAACTTAAACTCCATCTATATAGTTTATTAGCACTTATTAAACAATTTCTTTTTAGAAATAAATATTTCAACCTAGACCTACACCTCTAGCCATAAGAGTGGCAAATAAAGGTATTGTTGCAAATCCCACTAATTCAGTAGTAATAATAAGTCTGAACCTCTTAACTAGATTCTCAGATATTTCTGGTAATTTATTCTTACTTAATGGAATGGCCCATAAGATATAGGTTGTTGTTGGATATAAAGAAAGTAATCCCACCAAAATATAAAGAGAAACCTTTATCCAAAACACAGGATTATCGGTATAGAAATCACCTCCTTGACCAAAATACTTAACCCGCAAAATACCAGTAACTAATATGGCAACTCCTGCTAAACCATAAACCACATCTGCAATTATCATTGAGATCGTCTCATTTCTATTAAGACCTACTTTGAGAGTCAATCTTTCAAACAAAAGAGAACCAAAACACAAAATAATTCCTAAATAATGAATATATGCTACTAATGCACTTTTAGCAATTTCACCTGTTAATAAAGTTCCTAATAACATTTTCTAGTCAAAATTTATACAATACTAACCACCAAATAAAGAATTTGTTTAGAAAAATAATTAAACAATAAGAAGTAAGGCATTGAATCTAAGAGTCTAAAAACCTTTTTTGACCATCTTCATAAAAATCCTTTTTATTCCATACTTCGATTACATCTGGGAAATGTTTTTCCATACAATTATCACAAACCCCATGACTGAATCTAATATCACTAATTTTTGAAAGATATTTTTCTAAATGCATCCAATCACCCTCCTTATTTTTTACTTCTCTGCAATATGAACATACAGATAAAATCCCTTCCTGTTTATGCAAATTAGACAATGCATCTAGCAAATTTAATGACTTTTTTCTGAGCTCTAAAAATGAAACTATTTGCTTGGACAATAATTCCATAATATTAAATTGTTGTGTAGTTAGATTTCCTGGCTTTCTGTCTATCACACAAAGAGTTCCAAGCTTATTACCATCACTATTCCTGAGAGGGAAACCTGCATAAAAACGAATCTTTGGATCTCCAGTTACCAATGGATTATTTATAAATCTTTCATCTTGGAAAGCATCATGAATAATTAATGGATTATTTTCTTTTATTGCATGTGTACAAAAAGACCAATCTCGTCTAGTTTCTGATATTTGCAGTCCTATTTTAGATTTAAACCATTGTTTATCTTTGTCTACCAAAGTCATTAAAGAAATAGGCACATTACAAGTTGTAGCAGCAATTTTTGTAATGTCGTCATAACATGATTCTGGCTTGGTTCCCAAAATCCTATATTCTGCTAAAGCTTTTAATCTTCTTTCCTCTTCTTCTTTTTTTGATACAAGATTCTGCATTAATCTTCACCAATAATTAAAACTTTAAAATTAAAGTTTCTTCAAAAAACTTTTTCTGTCTAATACTTAATAAAAAAAAGATAAACTTATTGATTTGTTACTTATTTGTTTAACTTTGAGACTGCCATCCCAGCGATCCATCCACTTGTCCAACAATGTTGAAAATTAAATCCACCTGTGATCCCATCAACATCTAAAACTTCTCCAGAAAAAAATAGCCCTGGACAAATTAAGCTCTCCATAGTTTTAAAATTAACTTCATTAATTTTTACGCCTCCAGAAGTAACAAATTCCTCTCCAAATGGACCTTTACCCGTAATTATATATTTATCCTTCATTAGAATATTTATCATTTTCTCTCTTTCGTCCGCCAGTAAATCAGCCCACTTTTTCTCTTTATCAATACCTATTTTATTTAATAAAAAAATCCATAATCTTTTTGTTAATACTGGAACAGGTCTACTGTTAATTAGATTCACCTTTCCTTTATTTAATCTTAAATTATTCACTTTTTCTTTTAACTCCTCATAACTTAAAGCAGACCATTTAATGATTAGATTAAATTTATATTTTTGGCTATAAAGTTCCCTAGCTGCAATTGATGAAAGTTTTAATACTGCTGGCCCACTAAAACCCCAATGAGTTATTAGTAAATCGCCTCTATTTTGGAAATTCTTATTGTTTAATTTAATTTCTATATCTATACCCTTTATCGATACCCCACTACATTCATCCAAGTTTGGTTCTTTTGAAGAAAAAGTAAAAAGCGATGGTACAGGTTTAACAATATTGTGTCCAAGATTTTGAGCTAATTTATATCCGCTTGGGTTTCCACCAGTAGAAAGAATGATATTTTTTGAAGTTACCTTTTCTTTTTTAAGACTAAAAATATTAAATATATTTTCGGGAGTTTTAAAAATTTGCTTCACGAAAAATTTTGTTAATATATCTACGTTTTTTGATAAAGCACTTTTCCTCAAACAATCAATAACATCTGAAGAAGAATTAGAAACTGGGAATACTCTTAGATCTTCCTCAATTTTTAATTTTAACCCTTTCTTCTCAAACCAATCATATACATCTCCAGCAGCAAAACGATTAAATGATTCCAATAGCTGAATTCCTCCTCTAGGGTAATTCTCAACTAGTTCATTCGGTATCCATGTCGCATTAGTGACATTACATCTTCCTCCGCCACTAATCCTTACTTTCTCCATAATTTTTGAAGTGCCTTCAAGAATTATTATTCTTTTTACTCCATTTTCAGCAGCAGTTATTGCTGTCATAAAACCGGCAGCACCGCCCCCTACGACTGCTAAATCAAAAGGTTCCAAAAGCTATCATTCCATATGCTTTAATCTGATAATAGCAAGGAGTTACAAAGAACAATCATTTCAAAAACCATAAAAAGAAATATAAAAAACTTAAAAATCACATAATAAATAGCTGCAATTCAATAATTTTTAAATTTCTAAAAAAATCACCGCAGTCGTTATTTTTATGCTTTAACTTAAATAAATGAGTCCAATATTTTCTTACGTTAAATATTCTGAGGCCAGTTTTCCTATGACTGGTCAATATACGGCTCTTCTTTTAATAACTTCTGTTATTTGGGTTCTCCTTTGGTTTGGATATAGACAAAACAAGATAAATGATGAGATTAAGAAAAAAGAAAAAGAAGAGAGAATTAATGCGAAAGTCAGAAGAAGAAAACAGTTAGAGAGTTTGTACCCTAGTAATAAAAAAACTGTTTAAGATTAATAAATTAAATTTAAGTAAATATGAAAACGAATAATTTCAAATCCCTAATTCAATACTTACCAGGCATCTTGATTCTTATTTATGTATTCTTTTTAGCATTTACTCAATTTATAAAATAAAATTTCTGAAAATTATTCGTTTTGATTGGAATTCTTTCTGCTTTTGGCGCCGCCACATCTTGGACTTATGCATGCTTTATTTGGCGCTCTCAAACCCAAAAATATAAATCAATAGATATTAATCTAATAAAAAATATAATAGCTTTTTTAGTTTTTATACCTGCATTTATTAATCTAAGTTCTATAACTGAATTAAAAAACATATTTATCCTTCTAATAAGTGGAATAATAGGTATTGGTTTAGGTGATACTTTCTACCTAAAGTCATTACAAACAATTGGCACAAGAAAAACTTTATCTATAGAAACTCTTTCTCCGTTAATGGCTGCTTTGTCAGGGGAAATTTTTATTAATGAAAATTTAACAACTAAATCATGGGTTGGAATAATCATAGTTTCGATTTCGCTATTCATAGTTCTCAAAAAAGGTAACGATTTTCACGAGGAAAACTCCCATTTCTCAGAAAAAAATAATTTTAAGATTTTTGCTTTTCCTTTTTTATCAGTTTTATGTGCTGTTCTTGGAGGCCTTTTTTCAAGAATGGTTTTCCTTCAAAGCAATTTATCTCCTTTCCTGACAACTGAGATAAGATTATTAGGTGCAATAATTTTTTTGATTAGTTTAAAAGGATTTAAGATTAATTTTTTATTAAAAAAACTAGAAAAAAAGCAACAAAAAAGATTTTTGATTTCAATACTTTTTGGAACCAATATAGGAATATTGCTACAACAAGTTGTTTTTAAAACCCTCCCCATAGGAGTGGGATGGGCTTTATTAAGTACATCTCCAGTAATTTCCTTATTCTTTGCTAAGAATGAGGAAAGAGAAATTACCAAAAAAATAATATTTTTTACTTGTTTTTTAGTTTTTGGCTTGACATTAATAATTCTTTAATCTCTGAGTTAATGTAATAAATACTCATGTTAATAGAATTCAGATCAAATAAAATTAATCTAAGATTACTCAGAACAATGAGAATTTTAAAGAAAAAAAAGCTTGGGACTCTTGAGGTTTATGTTATTTTTCTAAGCTGCATTTATGCAGGCTTTATAGGTTATAAATCTCTATTAAATGTTTTATTTACTTGAAATTAATTAATTTTTTGGAATGATTTAATCAACTTACCGCCATCTTGGTCATCATCATCATTTGACGCGAAAAATAGAAAAAATATCCCTATAGAAGCAATAGATAATGAAATTGATAATACAGAGAGCTCATCCATAAATTATAATTTTTTTTATAATAAACTAAAAAATATATAAGTCGGTAAACAAATACACATTATCAAAAATAAAAAATTTTTTTTTCTCTCTGGAATATAATATTTTATCCAATTTTCGTTAAAGTTCTATTCACTTCTCCTTGTAGTACAAGCACAATAATTCAAAATGGGATAAAAAATTGGCCTATTTGGGAATGTGAGCCAAGAAAATTTAATTTATATGACAATGATGAGGAAATTTGCTTAGCTATTGAGGGCAAAGCGAAAATAAGTAGGAAAAACGGTGACATTAATTTTATTTAATATGGAGATCTAGTTGATTTCCCTGCTGGACTTTATTGCGAATGGTAAGTAACCAAAAGTATTTAAAAACATTATCGATTGGGTAGCTAAATTTTAGAAAAAAGTTTTTTTCTTTCTTTATTGTTAAGTCAATGCAGATAAAATATAGTAAATAAATAACTTTCAAAAGGGAAGCTAATATTATGCCTTTTACTGATCAAGAATATTTTGAGGTTATCGAAAAAAACGAAAAAGTAAAAAAGGCCTTTGAAAATATTAAGCATATTTGCATTGATTTACAAAAACAAACAAATTGTCCTGAAGAGGATCTTAAAGATTTTCTTGAGTTTATTTCTAAACAATGGAACAAGTAATAAATAAAAAGTCTTTTTAAAGGCTAAATTTAAAAGTTCAATTTAGTTTTTTGAAAGAACAATTTCTAATTTATTTCCTTTTTTGGTTTTGTGTTGATACTGGAAGTTCCCTTAGCAGCAGAAACGAAGAAAAAGAAACCTACAATTCCTGATATACCAAATATGGCAGCCAAAGGGTCAAAATTGAAAGAAAACATAGAATTTATAAAATCAAGATAAATAATAGTTTTTGAATCAAAATTGTTCAATTATTGTTAAGTATAAAAAATAACAATTACCAGATTCATAATGTCATTATTAGTTTCTCAGTAAGTTCAGGAAAATTATTATTCAAACTCATTTTGAAGAATAAAAATATCAATAGATACCAAAAATATATTATTACGACAGAAAAATGTTTGAAAAGAATTCTAGAAATACGGAAAAACATTACCCAAAGGATCCACACTTATTGTTTCTTTAGATTAATATCAGTTTATGACAGAATTGTACTCAGCTTCTTCCTCAGTATCACCTTTTACTGCGATTATATGGTGTCTTTATCCAATATCTGTGCTAATAATAATTGAGATATTTCTAGGTGGTGGATTTGATGATGATAACGACGATCAAGATGGTGGAATGCTTATACCTGCTTATTCTAAATCTAACGTTTGATCTTTAATTTTAATTTATAAATTTAGATAGTACCTAATAAAATTGACTAACAATATTAATACAACTTTTATTTCTCTTATTATACTTATCATCCTTATATTTTCTTCTCTTT
>QCLY01000036.1 GCA_003214195.1 Prochlorococcus sp. AG-418-G23 | reverse complement strand
AGCAGAAGCAGCCAGATTATCTGCTTATGAGGATAATAGATTCAATAAGAAAAAAAATGAAAAGAGAGTTCTCAAAGAAATAGAGTTTTTGAATTTGAAAAATTTTGAAAATATTAACTTTGAAGAGACAAAAAAAATATGTGAAGGTGTTGAACTAGCTAGAAAACTTGTAGCTGCCCCTCCAAATAGTCTTACACCTTTGGAAATGTCTATCCAAGCTTCTCAAATAGCTAAAGACCATGGTTTGGAAGTAAAAATTTTAGAGGCAAAAGAATGTGAAGAATTAGGAATGGGTGCATTTTTAGCAGTAGCAAAAGGTTCTGATCTGGTTCCTAAATTTATACATCTTACTTTGAAGCCAGAGGGTCCCATAAAAGAAAAGATTGCGCTTGTTGGGAAGGGTTTAACCTTTGATTCTGGAGGTTACAACTTGAAAGTAGGAGCATCTCAAATTGAAATGATGAAATATGATATGGGCGGTAGCGCTGCAGTTTTAGGAGCAGCAAAAGCACTTGGAGCTATAAAACCAAAAGGACTAGAAATACATTTTATTGTGGCGTCTTGCGAAAACATGATAAATGGATCTGCTGTACATCCAGGAGACGTAGTTAAAGCATCTAATGGTAAGACAATTGAAATAAATAACACAGATGCAGAGGGCAGACTTACATTGGCTGATGCTTTGACTTATGCATCAAATCTAAACCCAGATTCAATCATAGATCTTGCCACCTTAACAGGAGCAATTGTTGTTGCATTAGGAAATGATGTGGCAGGATTCTGGAGCAATAACAATGATTTAGCAAATGATCTAAAAACTGCATCGGACGAAGTTGGAGAGGAATTATGGCGAATGCCTCTACAAAAATCTTATAAAGAAGGATTAAAATCTCATATAGCTGACATGAAAAATACAGGCCCTAGAGCAGGTGGATCAATAACTGCTGCATTATTTCTAGAGGAATTCTTTCATGAAAATATAAAATGGGCGCACATTGATATTGCTGGGACTTGTTGGACTGATAACAATAAGGGGGTTCATCCATCAGGTGCTACCGGTTTTGGAGTTAAAACTCTTGTCCAATGGATCAAAAATAAATAGTTATATTTAAAATCATTCAGACCAAAGATTTATTGATCTAGCGTTATCCCCCCATAACTTATCCAATTTCTGATCTCTTCCGCATGAGAATCTATAGAACTTATATTTCAATTCATTTCTCTCAGCGAAATCCTGATGATACTCTTCTGCCAACCAAAATTGACCTTGCGATTTTAGTTCAACAGATATATTTTCTAATGGCACTTTCAACTCATTAGAAGCAGAAACAATTGCATTTCTTGCTTCAGTTTCCTCTATTTTATCTTTAAAAAAAATCACTGGCCTATAAGAATCTCCACGATCACAAAATTGACCATTACCATCTAGAGGATCAATATTTCTCAAATAGAGCCTTAGTATCTCAGCCAAATTTACTAGTTGAGGATCATAATCAACCAAAACAACTTCCTGATGCCCGTTATGATTTTCGTAAGTAGGATTTTGTAAATCTCCTCCTGAATACCCACTTTGTACATAATTTATCCCCTTTAAGGACTCTAAATCATGTTCTAAACACCAAAAACAGCCCCCTGCAAGAATCAATTCTTCTGCAAGGGTATTTAAAGGATTAAGAAATATTGAAAAAGCTATTAATAGAGATAAAAGATATTTCATTTTTTTATTATAAAGTTCAATTAATGGAATTAATGATTTCTTTTGCCGCTCTATCAACTACTCCTTCCTCCCCTAATTCTTTTTTTAATAAAGCATAACCCTTTTTAATTTTTGTTTTTTCTGATTTCAGATCGAGCAGCCTACAAGCTTTATAGAAAATTTTCTTTTCATCAAAATTTTTCTGGACAAACTCAGGTATGATAAATTTTTTCATCAAAAGATTTACTGGAGAAATGAACCTTACTTGAAAATTGAGAATTTTTTTTGCAATAAAAGCAGTAACTCTACTTACTCTATATCCAATAATCTGTGGTATCCCATATAAAGCCAATTCCATATTAACTGTGCCCGATTTGCATAAAGCTAATTTTGTTAATGAATAAATATAAGGCATCAATTCAGAATCATCTTGTTGAGAAATAACCTTACCTTTAATTTCATATTTTACTAAACCTTTCCTAAATTTCTCATCAAAGACTCCCCTACAAGATGGGATATAAACAATAAGACTTGGATATCTTAATTGTAATTTTTTTGCAGTTTTCAAGAAGGTTGGTAATATATATTTCAACTCTTGTGGTCTTGATGCAGGCATTAAAAGTAAGATATTCTGGTTTTCTCTTAGTTTGAGGATTGTTCTAGAAACTTTCTTGGAAGGTAGTTTTTTTGTTAAATCAATCATTGGGTGTCCAACCCAAAAGACATTTCCACCCCTCCTCTTATAAAAATTTGCTTCCTGCTTAAATATCGCAAAAATTTTATCTGAAAAATTAATTAAATTTGTAGTGCTATTATTACCAACTCTCCACGCCCATTCCTGGGGAGCAATGTAGTAGTAAATTGGAATATTATTTCTTGATCTTTTTAATTTAGTCCCAATATTAATATTGGGTCCCATATAATCAATTAAAATCAAGCAATCTGGAGGATATTTTTTTAGCAATTTATAAAATTTTCTTTGAATTCTTATTGTTGGAAGGATAAGAGGTAACGCCTCCCAAATTCCTATTGCACTAATTGATGTAGTATCTTGAAGAATTTTTACACCTTCTTTCTTCATCCTTTCCCCACCTAATCCACAAATTTCTAATTTCAAAGACTTTTTCCCCGCTTCATCAAATAAAGCTTTTGACAATAAACTCCCATGCAAATCTCCCGAGACTTCTCCTGTACTTATAAATATCTTTTTGTTCATTAATTTATGAAAGGCATAGGACCGCGTCTTTCTTTTGAAATTGAATTTTTCAAAAAATTACATAATTTTGTTGAGGAAATGTCTAACTCCCTTTTTGTTGCGATTTCTAATGCTTTAGACATCACAGTATTGGATTTAAAAAGTAAATTCCAGGTGCTTTGCAAATTTTTCAAATCAAAATCCTTATCTTCCATCAAACCACTCCTTTTTATGCCAATCCTGTTCAATCCTCTCAATCTTCCAGGATGTCCTTCTGCCAAACAAAAGGGAGGTACGTCTCTATCAACTCTAGTCATACCTCCGATCATTGCCAAATATCCAATATGTACAAATTGATGAATACCCAAACAGCCACCAATAATAGCTTTATCTTCAACCTTTACATGGCCTGCAACTTGGACACTATTTGATAAAACTATTCCATCCCCAAGTTCACAATTGTGGCCTATATGACAGTAAGCCATTAACAAATTATTATTGCCAATAATTGTTTTTTCTCCTTCATCAGTTGCCTTATTAATAGTTACACATTCTCTAAAAGTATTATTATCTCCAATAATTACCTCAGTATAGGCACCTTTATATTTAAGATCTTGGGGATCAAGACCTATAAAAACATTTGGGAAAACTTTATTGTTACTACCAATTTGAGTTCTGCCCGTAATTACCGCATTAGGTCCTATTTCAGTTCCTTTGCCAATTATCACATCAGGGCCGACAATAGCTCCTTGAGAAATAATTACGCCTTCATGTAATTCAGCACTTGGATCAACATAAGCGTTTGGGTGCACTTTCACACCACTTAAGTTTGCCTTTAGTTCAGTATTTTTATGCTCCATATCTCTAGTCAACTAATGAAAACATTAATTCTCCCGCACAAACCAAATTCCCATCAACGTGTGCCTCACCTTTAACCTTGCCAAATCTTTGTCTTTTAATACTTAGTAATTCACAAGTAATTATCAATTGATCTCCGGGTACAACAGGTTTTCTGAATTTAACATTATTAATTCCAGCAAAGACAAAAAGTCCTTTGGGGAGATCAGGCATTTGCGTTACTATGATTCCACCAACTTGAGCCATTGATTCCACAATAAGAACACCTGGCATTAAAGGTCTTTCTGGAAAGTGTCCTTGAAATTGGGGCTCATTTATAGTTACATTTTTTACTGCAATTGCTCTCTTCCCAGGAATGTGTTCTAACACTTTATCCACAAGAGCAAACGGATATCTATGAGGTAATAAACCTAGTATATTCTCAGAGGAGAGTTGGTTATTTTCATGTGATAATTTGTTTTCCAAAACAATCAAAGATAAAGTTAATTTTTCAGCGATGAGGCCAATAAAGCATTTAAAGAATGTGATCCTTTATAAACTAAAATTTGGGCCTTAGGTAACCCTACCAAAGCCAAGTCCCCAATAAGGTCTAAAATTTTATGTCTTATTGGTTCATCATCAAATCTTAATGGTGGATTAACCCATTCATCACCATCACAAACAAGGGCATTCTCCAAACTTCCTCCTTTAATTAATCCAAGTTCACTTAATTCTTGAAATTGATCTTTAAAACCAAATGTTCTTGCAGGAGCAATCATTTCAACAAAACTTTTAGGATTTAGATCAATCACAAAAGTTTGATTCCCAATGGCTTTATAGGAAAAACTAATGGTAGATATAATTCTAGTCTTTTCAGAAGGTGTAGCAGCTATTACTGAGTCATCTTTGTTAAAAATTATTGATTTATTAATATCTCGAAAAAAGTTTTCTGGTTTAGGTGCTTTTTTAATCCCCACTTCTTCAAAAGCTCTAACCCACTGAATTGCCGACCCATCTAAAAGGGGAATCTCTTTGCCTTCAACTTCAATATGTATGTAATTCAAGCCGCATCCAGCCATTGAAGATAATAAATGTTCAATGGTGTATAAATTTCTACTTCCTAATTTAACCGCAGTACAAAGCATCGTATTCCCAATTAAATCTTGAGTTAATTTAAAAGTCTCATTGGGCTTATCCTTAAATGAAACATAGTATCCTTCTTTTTCATAAGAAGAAATTTTAACTTTTGTTTTTTCCCCACTATGAAGCCCTATACCCTCTTTGGAGATAGTACCAGCCAAGGTATAGCAAGAATCGTAATTAGAAGGCCAAGAAAACACTTAAAACTTCCATCCAACTCCGAGAGTATATCTCCAATCTCCACTTAGGTCCTTACTCGCAATATCTAATCTTAATGGACCAATTGGTGTTTTCACTCCAATACCACCGCCTAATGAATAACCTGAACCTGACTTCTGTAATAATTCTCCAGGTTTTCCTGGAACATCCTTTTGAGAACCGAGATCACTTCCTACATCAAAAAATAAAGATCCTGATATCATTTTCCAAACGGGAAATCTATATTCTACTGTGCCCTCTAAAAAACTTTTACTTACAGCCAAATCACAAGATCCCCAACCTCTAACAGATGATGTCCCTCCCATACAAAAGGCTTCATAAGGAGGTAATTCACCAAGAATAGTTCCAGCCTTAAATTGGAACCCAATTGCCTGAGGACAATCTTCAGAATTAGAGTTACTAGCTTTGCAAGCTTTCGTGAAATTTAACAATTTTGTTGGAACAAAAAATGAATATGAGGCAGTCATTCTATTGAAAGTTGGAGAATTTTTACCCATTGAAACAAACTGTTCAGTACCAAAGGTTAATTTATTCCCTGAAGTTGGGTTCACAGAATTATCTAAATTATTTCTGATAGTGCTTGCTATAAAACTTACCAATGTATTTTCTTCAGGACATGACCCATCTTCTGGAGTAAATCCTATACAAATAATATCGCTTATATTATCTCTTGTTGTTGTTGGTGTCCTATCACCATAGGGTTTTTTGGTTCCACTACCATCAATCATATTTACTTTCTTAAAGTTCATACCTGCAAGAACTCTCCATCTAGCGCGTTTAAATGGATCTCCACCATTTAGAGGCCTTGAGAAAGAAAATCCACCTCCAGTATTTTCTAAAACTATTGATGAAAAAGTGTCAGAGTTAGATGGTGTTTTATCATCTACAGCGTAAATACGTCCATTTTTTTCACTTTTAAATTCTTGAGGATAATCTCTACTCAAAAAGATATTAGTTCTAAAAGATGTTCTATATTTGTCTCCTTTAATCCATGGGTCGCTTAAAGAAAAATTATAGGTTGTCGAATATTCTCCAAAATTCAGGTTGAGATTTGTAGACCATGCTCTTCCAAATGCATTTGACTCTTGCAAACCAATTGAAGCAAAAATACCCGACCCACTGCTATATCCAAGACCTCCAGTCAATGATCCTGTTCTTTGCTCGCTCAAATCTAAAAAAATTATGACTTGGCCAGGATTTAAATTATCAGGACCAAGAGATACCTTTACATCATCAAATAATGATGTGGCATAAAGTCGGCTTATATCAGCTTCTAAGATTTTTCGATTAAATACTGTACCGGTCTTTGTCTTTAACTGTCTTTTAATAACCCAGTCCTTTGTTTTACCTTCCCTAGGTTTTCCATCTACAAAAGATTCTCCATCAGAACCTATGAATCTCAACTTTACCTCAGATATGAGGCCTTCAGAAACATTTAATGTAACAATTCCATTTTCAGAGATTCTTTCTGGGCCTGTAATCCTAGCTAAAGAATACCCTTCATTAACAAAACGTTTTTTTATTATTTCTATCTTATTCTGAAGTTCATTTAGATTAAGAGTTGTTCCATAATAATTTTTAAAGATATCATCTAGATATTCATTCGAGATTACAGAACTTGTTTGTTTTATTTCAACTCTCTTCAAAATTGGATTAGGGACTATATTTACTATTAGCTTCATGCCTAATGGCCCACTTTGAGGCTTAATTTTAACTCCTGAGAACCAACCACTTGCATATATTG
The DNA here is from genome assembly GCA_003214195.1 of Prochlorococcus sp. AG-418-G23. Classification (GTDB taxonomy): domain Bacteria; phylum Cyanobacteriota; class Cyanobacteriia; order PCC-6307; family Cyanobiaceae; genus Prochlorococcus_A. The sequence goes on along the minus strand of QCLY01000036.1, from coordinate 119 downwards.
AGTTTAGATCTTGATTTAAAGTACGACTATCTACAACACTTCCTGGCTTTATGCTCATAGAATCATATGCCGCTAATTCAAGTTTCCTGCCTTCAGGATGATTTTCCCAACCTTTGATA
>QCLY01000035.1 GCA_003214195.1 Prochlorococcus sp. AG-418-G23 | reverse complement strand
TAATGCTTTATTGTTTTGATCCTAGGCATGCAAAAACAATTGGAATTAACGTATTTTTTCTTCATTATTTACTCCTCACATGCTTATCTTTAGCAGCAGTTGTTGGATTACAGTCTGTTGGAATTATTTTGGTAGTTGCAATGTTGATTACACCAGGGGCTACAGCATATTTACTTACAGATAAGTTTGATAATATGACAATAATTTCAGTATTAAGTGCAATCATTTCAAGCTTAATAGGAATCTACATTAGTTTTTGGTTTGATCTTGAAACGGGTGGATCAATTGTCCTCGCTCAAACTTTTATATTTTTATTTGCTTTTTTATTCGCTCCAAGATACGGAATATTTAAGTTAAAGAAATTATTTGCTGGATATAAATGATAGTGGTGGATCAAACTTTAAATAAAAAGTGGTATTGGTGGCCATTGTTCCCCTTATATCCTTATGGAAAAAAGAAAACAATTTTAAGAGAATTAATTCCTGATCAAATATGGTCCTTGGAACAAATTCAGGGGCTTTATTATGTTGCGGTTCCAATAAGAATGACGGTAATAAAGGTTGATAATGGATTGATGCTAATAAATCCACTGCCTCCGACAAGAGAATTAATAAATGAATTAGAAAAATTAATTGTGATTCACGGCAAAGTAAAAACAATAATTCTTCCGAGTGCCTCTGGACTAGAACATAAAATCGGACTGCCAGCTCTTTCAAGGATTTTTAAAGATGCTGAAATTTGGCTTTGTCCTGGACAGTGGAGTTTTCCCATAAATCTACCACTAGACTTTTTGGGAATTCCATCAAAAAGATCAAGAATACTGTTTGAGGAGGGAACTCCACATACAAACTCCTTTAAATGGTCTTCATTAGGCCCACTGAATTTAGGACTTGGAAGATATCAGGAGATAAGCTGTTTCCATTATTCTACGAAAACTCTTCATGTAACAGATGCAATAGTTGGAATAGATTCCACACCACCTGAGATATTTGATCATGATCCAACTCCACTTCTTTTTCATTCTAGAGAGAGAGGAGATGAACCTTTGGTTGACTCTATCGAACAAAGAAAAAAAGGATGGAAAAGGTTAGTCTTATTTTCATCTTTTTTAAAACCAGGTAAATTAAATATTCCATATTTAAAAGATATATTTAAGTATTCATTCAAAAAAGATCTTAGAAATTGGAGATCACATTTCGGTATTTACCCTTTTTTATGGGAAGAAGATTGGGAATCATCTCTTTTTGAAATAATGGGTGAAGATACTCCTAAGATTCAAATTGCACCAGTTTTACAAAAATTAATTTTCCCGCGCTCAAAAGAGGTATTACTTGAATGGTTAGAAAATATAAAGACTCTTGAAGATATGGAATATTTAATTCCATCACATTTTACGGCCCCCATAAAATTTACAATAGAAGATTGTCAAGAATTAATCAATGAAATTAATTCCCAAAAGTGGGACAAACTCTCTGAGGATAATAAATTTTTGATGAGTTTATATAAAAAGTTGTTTGAATTAGGAATAATTCCTGAAAAAGTAGATCTTTAAAAACTATGATTCTTCAATAGACATATTCTCATCATTTTTAAGAGTATGTTCTAGATCCTTTCTTTGCTCCATTTGCCTTAAAAAATATCCTGTCATCATTGCAGAAGATAATAAATTAGCAAAATTATCTTTTGAAGATGTTATTTTTACATCAAATTGATCTGATGGAAGCATTCCAAGAAGTCCTTGTACATTATGTCTAATAATTTCTTGGATATCTTCACTGGCTGATTTTGCTACTCTTTGCAAAACTTCTGGAGATTGTTTTTGTAAATATTGGATTAAATCATTCTCATCGTTTGGATCATTATTTTCAGTAGCAAGAAATTCTGGATTAAACATTTCTACAGCTTCAAGATATAAAAACCCTACAACATCATCTACCCATTAATCTAAATTATTAAGGGCAGGGAACCGAATAGGTCCAATTTTATTAAACGGCCAATATCTAAAAATAGCTTTACCGATAACTTTTTCATAAGGTAAATATCCCCAAATATGTGAATCCATACTGTTATTTCGATTATCTCCCATTACCCATAATGACTCTTTTGGGACAATTATAGGCCCTATAGAATAATTAATATTTTCGTCAAAAAGGTAATTTTTTTGAGCGATATCATTTAAGTAAAGGTTACCGTCTCTTACTTCTACCTTATCACCAGGTATTCCAATTACTCTTTTAATTAGTGCAGTATCTGGTTCATAACCAGCATTAATTAATTGATCCGGAACGTTAAAAACCACTATTTTATTTTTTAATTTTGAAAGATCTGATTTGGATATGATTTTAGGGGTTACTTTCTCAACAAGAATTTTATCTTGTATTTGAAGAGTTGGAAGCATTGACCCTGATGGAATCCATCTTGGCTCTATGACCTGCCATCGTATAATTAAAGCAATAGATATCCAGATTAAAAGATTTTTTAAATCCTTTAGTATTGAATTTCTTTTTTCTTGAGTTGCAGACATGTTTTATTTAATTCAGTTATGGGAAAAATCCCAAAGCATTTATATAAATTATGACATCATCTATTGAATGCAAAAATTTTCTTAGAAGTTTACAACTTTTAAATCTTCTTATAAAAATAGGAGTTCAAAATTTAATACTATGTCCTGGTAGTAGATCAGCTCCTTTAGCAATAGCGGCTGCAGAATTAAATAAATTAGGAATGGTAAATATTTTTAATTCAATAGATGAGAGATCTGCCGGATTCCATTCTCTTGGGATTTCTGCTGCATCAGGTAATCTTTCTTTAGTTATTACCACTTCTGGAACTGCTGTAAGTAACTTATTGCCATCAGCAGTAGAGGCAGACCGATCTTGTAAAGGTATTATATTTCTTACTGCTGATAGACCCCTAAGATTAAAAGATTGTGGGGCTAATCAAACAGTAAATCAAGAAGATTTTTTGTATTCAGTCTGTAGAAGAGTTTTAAGTACAAATCTTAATGGACTCCATGAAACACAAGAAAATGAAATCTTAAATTTAGTACGAATTACTAAGAAGCAAATATCAACATTCCCTGGACCTATTCATTTAAATATTCCTATTGAAAAGCCCTTAGATATCTCATTTTTAAATAAAAAAAATGTTTTAGAGGTTTTTGAGAGAATTGATTTAAAGAAAAAATATTTCTTTCAGGAAGTTGAAATACATTCTGATAAAAACAAATTTTTAAAAATTTTTAATAGTTTAAATTTAGATAAATCTGGCATTATTATTGTAGGCCCCTATCAAGGTTCTATAAATGACTTGCCTTCTTTTAATAAATCTCTAAAAAAATTACAAGAAATTACTGGTTGGCCAGTATTCGCTGATCCTGTTTCAGGAGTTTCTTCTGATTTAAGAGGGTTAGTTGTGAATTGGGAATTAGTCTTAAGAAAAAATAAGAATTTAATAAATTGTCAGCAACTTTTGAGGCTTGGTCCTATTTCATCCTCAATTGATTTGGAGAAGTTTTTAATAACCTTCGAAGGAATACAAATTCTTATAAAAGAAAAAAACTATAGAAAATTGGACCCTATAAAAAAATCATTTGAATATGATTTTGGGCTGTCAAATTTTATTACTTTATTGTCAGAAGAATTATCAACTAACGAAAAAAACAAAAATTCTCTTACCCCGTTAGCCATAGATCTAATAGAGCAAGGTGAGCAAATTAAAGAAATTTTTAAGGAGCAAATTACTGATGATAATCAAATAACTGAGTATAAGCTTGCAAATCTTGTCCCCAAACTTTGGCCTGCTGAAAATCCTATTATGCTTTCAGCTAGTAGCCCAATTAGGGATTGGCTTACATTTTCTGAGAATGGTACTTTAACAAGAAATTGTTTCAGCTTTAGAGGAGCTTCCGGCATAGACGGTACTTTATCCCTTGCATTAGGAATTTCGAGAATTAAAAATCCTCTACTACTCGTAACCGGAGATTTATCTTTTGTTCATGATATAAACGGTTGGCTGATTGAAAAGGCAATCGACATGAATTTAACAATTCTTCTGATAAATAATAATGGCGGAAATATTTTTAATCGTATGTATAAAAAAAATTTAAAAGAGGATGAATTAAAAAAACTATTTCTTATGCCTAAAGAAATAAATTGGCCAAAACTTGCGGAGGGTTATCAAGTAAACCTTAAAAGTGTTTCAAATTTTAAAAAATTACGAGAGGCATTCGATTGGAGCATTTCTATCCAGAAATCTGTAATAATTAAAGTTGATATTGATCCAGAAAATGAAATGTTTGAAAAAAATGTCCTGCTAGAAAAAATAATTGGCAGTTAAATTTATTATTTCTATCTTTGAATAATTAGGATTCATGAAAGTATTACCAGGTAAAACAACTTTAAATTGGTTACAATGTAAAACCTATGAGGATATATTGTTTCATAAGTCAGATGAGGGAATCGCGAGAATTGCAATAAATCGTCCTGAAAAAAGAAATGCATTTAGGCCACAAACTGTGGATGAACTCATTAACGCATTTAATATCGTAAGAAATGATGAAACTATTGGTGTAGTTCTGTTTACTGGAGCCGGCCCAGATAAGAAAGGTATTTATTCTTTTTGCTCTGGAGGTGATCAGAGTATAAGAGGTGAAAATGGATATAAAAATGATGAAGGAAAGCAGAGATTGAATGTGCTTGAACTTCAAAGATTAATAAGAAGTTTGCCTAAAGTGGTTATTGCCTTAGTACCTGGCTTTGCAATTGGAGGAGGCCAGGTACTTCATTTAATTTGTGATCTCAGTATTGCCTCTGAAAATGCAATATTTGGTCAAACAGGTCCAAGAGTTGGTAGTTTTGATGGGGGATTTGGATCAAGTTATTTGGCAAGACTTGTTGGTCAAAGAAAAGCAAAAGAAATTTGGTTTCTATGTAGAAAATATAATTCTGAGGAAGCACTAGAGATGGGCTTGATAAATGCAATTACAAAGATTGAAGAATTAGAAGCTGAGGGTGTAATCTGGGCAAGAGAGATTTTACGAAATAGTCCAACTGCTATTCGTATTCTTAAAGCTTCATTCAATGCGGAGAATGATGGGATTGCAGGTATTCAAGAATTATCTGGATACACAACTCAATTATTTTATTCGACGGAAGAAGCTCAAGAAGGTAGAGATGCCTTTCTTGAAAAGCGTCCACCAGACTTTTCTGATTACAAGTGGACACCTTAGTTTATTTTTTAAAAGAACTTTTAAATAATTATCAATGAGAATTCTTCTTGCTGCTGCTGAATGTGCTCCAATGATCAAAGTTGGGGGTATGGGAGATGTAGTTGGTTCTTTGCCTCCATCTTTGATAAAACTTGGTCACGATGTAAGGGTAATAATTCCAGGATATGGAAAATTGTGGAGTCTTTTAGAGGTATCGAATGAACCAGTCTTTAGAGCAAATACAATGGGCACTGATTTCGCAGTATATGAAGCAAAACATCCCATTCATAATTATGTAATTTATCTAGTGGGTCATCCAACATTTGATTCTGACCAAATATACGGAGGCGAAAATGAGGACTGGCGCTTCACATTTTTTGCTAGTGCAACTGCAGAATTTTCTTGGAATTGTTGGAAACCTCAAGTTCTCCATTGCCATGATTGGCATACTGGAATGATTCCTGTATGGATGCATCAGGACCCCGAAATTAGCACTGTCTTCACAATTCATAATTTAAAATACCAAGGCCCTTGGAGATGGAAACTAGAAAAAATGACTTGGTGTCCTTGGTATATGCATGGAGATCACACAATGGCTGCGGCAATGTTGTATGCAGATAGAGTAAATGCTGTTTCTCCCACTTATGCCGATGAAATTAAAACTCATGAATACGGGGAAAGTCTTGAAGGTTTACTTAATTATATTTCAGGTAAATTAAGGGGAATTCTTAATGGCATAGATCTTGATGAATGGAATCCAGCCAAAGATCCAGTTTTACCTGCAAAATTTAGTCCCAATAATTTAGAAAATAGGCTAGAAAATAAAAAAATTCTTCAGAGAGAAATGGGTCTTGAAGTTAATCCTAAAAAATATCTTTTAGGTATGGTTAGTAGGTTAGTTGACCAGAAAGGGGTCGATTTACTTTTACAAGTTTCAAGAAGACTTCTAGCATATACAGATTCGCAAATAGCTGTTTTAGGGACTGGAGATAGATATTTAGAATCAGGATTATGGCAACTCGCATTAGATTATCCAGGAAGATTTTCAGTATTTCTTACCTATGATGATTCTTTATCAAGACTTATATATGGTGGCTCTGATGCATTCTTAATGCCAAGTAGATTTGAACCTTGTGGTATTAGTCAGCTCCTTGCCATGAGGTATGGTTCTATTCCAATAGTTAGGCGAGTTGGAGGTTTAGTTGATACAGTTTTACCTCATGATCCAGAAAATAATACTGGCACAGGTTTTTGCTTCGATCGCTTTGAACCTATAGATTTCTATACATCTTTAGTAAGGTCTTGGGAGGCTTTTAGGCATAAAGATAGTTGGGAATTATTGCAAAGAAGGGCAATGAGCCAAGAGTTTAGTTGGCAAAGATCCGCACTCGAATACGAAATTATGTACAAAGATGTTTGTGGAATAAAAGAACCATCTCCAGATTTTGCTGAAGTTGAAAAGTTCTCTTATGGACAATCTGCTGATCCATCTTTAAAAAAAGTATGACTTAATTTTTTAATGGAATTTTCTTTATCGGAATTAAACAATGTTTTGGGGAATATTAAAAATCTAAGTGAGGAGAAAATTGATTCTTTAAATTTCAAAAATATAAGTATTGATAGTAGAACTTTTTTAAAAAATGATCTTTTTGTAGCTATAAAGGGTAAAAATTTTGATGGACATATTTTTCTTCCAGAGGTTTTAAATAAAGGCGTTAAATCAGTCGTAATTAAAAAAGGGATGCAGGGATTACTTCCTAGTAATTTTCCTTATTGGGTTGTAAATGACACTTTAGAGGCATTTCAAAAATTAGCATTGCTAAAAAGAAAAAAATTAAATATACCTATTGTTGCAATAACTGGTTCAGTGGGTAAAACAACAACAAAAGAGATGATTGGTGGAGTTTTAAATAAACTTGGAAGAATTAAATTATCTCATGCAAATTTCAATAATGAGATTGGAGTTGGTCTTTCTATTCTTGCTACAGAAATAGAAGATCAAGTTTTAGTGCTTGAGATGGGGATGAGAGG
>QCLY01000034.1 GCA_003214195.1 Prochlorococcus sp. AG-418-G23 | reverse complement strand
GTTCCTAGAGATCTTTCTGCAGGACAAATTTTACCTTTAGTTATGGCAGCAGTAGTCATTGGAGGCTTACTACAGATATTATTCGGGATTCTAAAACTAGGTAAATACATTACTTTAGTTCCATATTCTGTTGTTTCAGGATTCATGTCTGGTATTGGAGTAATAATAATTGCACTTCAGATTGGGCCATTATTAGGAATTAGCACTCGTGGCGGAGTAGTCGAATCTTTATCAACTGTATTTTCAAATTTCCAGCCCAACGGTGCTGCTATTGGAGTAGCGATAATGACATTAGGTATAGTATTTCTAACTCCTAGAAAAATAAGTCAATGGGTTCCTTCGCCTCTCTTGGCATTATTAATAGTAACTCCAATATCAATACTGATTTTCAAAGAGCCTGGAGCTATTGATAGAATTGGAGAAATCCCAAGGGGAGTTCCTTCTTTAAATTTACCAAGTTTTAATCAATATTTTCCAATTATTTTTCAGGCAGGATTAGTACTTGCAGTACTTGGGGCAATTGACTCTTTACTAACATCTCTTGTAGCAGATAATATCTCTCAAACAAAACATAATTCTGATAGGGAACTTATTGGTCAAGGAATAGGAAATGCTGTTGCAGGTCTGTTTTCAGGTTTACCCGGAGCAGGAGCAACAATGAGAACAGTTATAAATGTTAAATCTGGAGGCTCAACTCCAATATCTGGCATGGTTCACTCAATTGTATTATTAATAGTTTTAGTTGGTGCAGGACCTTTAGCTGAACAAATACCAACGGCTTTGCTAGCAGGAATTCTTATAAAAGTTGGTCTAGATATTATTGATTGGGGATTCTTGAGAAGGGCTCACAAATTATCTTTAAAAACTTCAGTTGTAATGTATGGCGTACTTCTAATGACTGTTTTTTGGGATTTAATTTGGGCTGTTTTAGTAGGTGTATTCATAGCAAATATGCTCACTATTGATTCAATAACTGAAACTCAACTAGAAGGTATGGATGAGGATAATCCTTTATCAAACGATGATCAAGCTAAAAATGCATTACCTGCTGATGAAAAAGCACTACTAGATAGATGTTCAGGAGAGGTGATGCTATTTAGACTTAAAGGGCCACTTAGTTTTGGAGCAGCTAAAGGGATATCTGAAAGAATGATGCTCGTAAGAAACTACAAAGTTTTGATATTAGACATAACTGATGTTCCAAGACTTGGAGTGACGGCGACTCTGGCCATAGAAGATATGATGCAAGAAGCAAAAAATAATTCCAGAAAAGCATTTGTTGCTGGTGCTAATGAAAAAGTAAAAGATAGATTAGCTAAGTTTGGAGTTGAAGGAATTATTGAAACAAGAAAAGAAGCGTTAGAAACTGCTTTAAATGAAATAACCTAGTAATTTATGGAAATAAATCCAATTCTGCAAAATGTATTAGCCCCGCCTGTTCTTTTCTTTTTGATTGGAGCAATATCAGTACTCTTTAAATCTGATTTAGAAATACCTGCTCCATTACCTAAACTCTTCTCCTTATATCTTCTCCTGGCTATTGGGTTTAAAGGAGGTATAGAGATACAGAAAAGTGGTTTTACAGATCAAGTATTGCCGACTTTAAGTGCCGCAATACTGATGTCACTTTTAATCCCGCTGATTGGATTTTTAATTTTAAGGTTTAAATTTGATGTCTTTAATTCAGCCGCAATAGCAGCAGCATACGGTTCAATTAGTGCAGTTACATTTATTTCCGCGGAAAGTTTTTTAGAAAGTCAAAAAATAGCTTTTGATGGGTTTATGGTCGGCGCCTTAGCTTTAATGGAATCTCCTGCAATCATTGTTGGGTTATTACTAGTGAAATTTGCAGCTCCCAAAAATAGACCAAAATCAAGAAAAATGCACCTAAGCGCGATTTTACACGAATCACTTTTGAATGGATCAGTTTATTTATTGCTCTCAAGCTTAATTGTAGGATTCCTCACTGCTTCCAGTAATCCCTCAGGGATTACAAAAATGGAGCCTTTTACTGGACAATTATTCTATGGAGCAGAATGCTTCTTCTTGTTAGATATGGGAATAGTCGCTGCTCAAAGATTGCCTAGACTGAAGAATGCGGGTTCGTTCTTGATTTGCTTTGCTATTTTTATGCCTTTATTTAATGCATTTATTGGTGTTTTCGTTGCAAGATTTTTATCTTTAGGTACTGGCAATGCACTTTTATTTGTGGTTTTATGTGCAAGCGCATCTTATTTAGCAGTTCCTGCAGCGATGAGGATGACAGTTCCAGAAGCTAAATCTAGTTATTATATTTCAACTACATTAGGTCTAACTTTCCCATTCAATATAGTTCTCGGAATCCCCATATATATGAGTTTAGTAAATACAATTATTCCACTTTCCCCTCTATAAAAATGAAAAGATTAGACTTGATATTTAGTGAAAGAGAACTAGATGCAATCATTAAAACATTAGAAAAAGCTAATGTTCCTGGATACACAGTTATGAAACACGCCACAGGTAGAGGGCCTGAAAGAGTTGTGACTGAAGATATGGAATTTACTGGATATGGATCAAATGCTCATGTAATTGTTTTTTGTGAGCAAGAATTAATAGATAAAATGAGAGATAACATCAGGGACGATTTAAGCTACTACGGAGGAGTTGCTTATATCTCTGAAGCAACACCCCTCTAAAGTAAAGAAGAAATATTTATTTTTAAGAATGAATCCAATCTACCCTTATATTTTTTCTACTATTTAAATATCTATCGATTGACATTGCGGCAATACATCCATCAGAAGCCGCAACCACTGCTTGCTTAAATGGTGTATTTCTTATATCTCCAATAGCCCATACTCCATCAGAGTTTGTAGACATAAAGTCATCCACAATGACTCCTCCGTCTTCTTTTAAAGCAATTTGATCCCCTAAAAAATCAGTAATCGGCTTTGAACCACTCATATAAACAAAAACCCCATCTAAATTTAAATTGATAGGATTTTCTTCTTGCTTATTTTTTACGACAACTCCATTCACACCCATATCATCACCCAATATTTCCAGTAATCTTGTTCTACTCCAATGTTTTATATTTGAATTATCCATCAATTCCATAGCTTCTTGATTATCTGATTTAGGATCACTTGATGTAATCCAATGCACAGTGGATGCAAATTTAGTTAGAACAGTTGCCTCTTCAATTGCCTCCTTATTTACTCCAACAACTGCAACTTCTCTATTTTTATAAAAAGCTCCATCACATGTAGCGCAATAACTTACTCCTTTACCAAGAAAATCCGCTTCACCCTTAAATGATGCAGGCCTACCCATAGCGCCACTTGCAAGAACAAGTGCTTTAGCCTTGAATGTACCCTCGGGTGTATAAACCGTCTTCCATTCTCCACTAACGTCTATTCCAAACACTTGTGCTCTTCTATAATCTGTACCATATTGCACAGCCTGATCTCTCATTAGAGTTAGTAATTTCTCTCCACTTATATCAACTGGAACGCCTGGATAATTAGCTATTTGATGAGTTATTGCTAAGGCACCAACGGATGGATTTTTATCTAAAATTACCGTCTTTAAATTTGAACGAGATGTATAAAGTGCGCAAGTACATCCAGCCGGACCTCCACCGATAATAACTACATCTGACTCAATGATTTCCAATTTAATAAAACTCCTTTATTAGTTAATTAGATGCGTTTTTTGGTTAGAAGATATCTTTAATGTTAATACCTAACCTGAACATAGATATAAGTTAAAAGAAAAAAAAGAAAAAAGCATAATATATAAACAAAATTACATAGGAAAAATAAAAAAATTAATTATCAAAATGATCAGTTACGTGAAATGTTCTGTATTGATCTATTATTAGATCATGTCTAATAAATTAATTGCCGTAGAAACATTATATTTTCATGACCAACTCTGATTACCTTTTAAAAGCTGCTATTAAGAAAGTAACTGAGAAATTTAATGAAATATTGGTTGAAAAATTTGAAGAGGCAACAAATATTGCTCAGGATGCTCCAGAAATACTGAAAAAAGAGTTTGATAGTTTGAAACTTTCCATAATTGAAGAGGCCTCAAGAATGGAGCAAAGCGAGAATATTCAAAATAATGAGTCGACAAATACTTATCAAAATTCCGAAATAAAAACAGCTTTAAATGAAATTGAAAGTATTAATAAACAAATTGATCAATTTAATAAAAAAATAAATCATCAAATTTAATGAGTTATCAAATACTTCATTATCGTTTAAAAAAATTCAGGAGGGGTTTTCTTATTTGGATAACCCTGATTTCGCTTTTAATAAATTTGTGGCTAGATAATATTAGATTTTCAATTTTCAAAACTAAGAGCAGCAAAAAAAGTAGGGTTCAAATTAAACGAGCTAAATGGTTTACTAGTCAATTAGTAAAGCTAGGTTCAGCATTTATTAAAATTGGCCAATTATTATCGGCGAGACCTGATTTAATTCCTAATACCTGGATACAGGAATTATCAAAATTGCAGGATCAAGTTCCTAATTTTTCATTTGAGCAAGTTGAAGAAATTATCAGAAAAGAACTAGGATCGAAGTTTAATAAAATAAACCATATAATGAGCGATGCGGTTGGGTCAGCATCACTAGCTCAGGTTCATAGAGCGACTTTAAAAGATGGTAAGAAAGTTGTATTTAAAGTTCAAAGACCAAATTTAAAAGAATTATTTATTATCGATTTGAGTATAATGCAGCAGATAGCAGGTTTGTTGCAGAAAAATAAAAATTGGAGTCGAGGTAGAAACTGGGTTGAGATCGCTAAAGAGTGTAGGAAAGTTCTTATGAAAGAGCTAGATTTTAATTGTGAAGCTCAATACGCTGCGAGATTTAGACAACAATTTCTTGATGATGAAAATATTGAAGTTCCTGAAGTAATCTGGGATATGAGCAGTGAAAAAGTGCTTTGTTTAAGTTATTTAGAAGGAACAAAAATAAGCGATTTAGAAAAATTAAAATCCCAAGAAATTGATTTACCAAAAATTGCAGAAATAGGGGCAATCAGCTACTTAAAACAGCTAGTAAATTATGGTTTTTTTCATGCAGACCCTCATCCAGGGAATCTAGCAGTTTCCAATAGAGGTAAATTAATTTTTTATGATTTTGGAATGATGGGTAATATTTCTAATAATCTTCAAACAAGATTAGGGACAATGGTTAAGGCTGCTGCTTTAAGAGACGCCTCATCACTTGTAAGTCAATTACAAGAAGCCGGCCTAATTTCAAAAGATATTGATATAGGACCAGTCAGAAGATTAGTCAGATTAATGCTAAAAGAAGCCCTAACTCCACCATTCAGTCCTAATATTATTGAAAAATTATCTGGAGATTTATACGAACTTGTCTATGAAACACCATTTCAACTGCCAGTAGATTTAATATTTGTAATGAGAGCTCTATCAACTTTTGAAGGAGTTGGTAGAATGCTTAATCCAGGGTTTAACCTTGTATCAGTTACCAAGCCTTATCTAATAGAACTTATGACTTCTAATAATCAAACTCCTAACGATTTACTTAACCAATTTGGAAGGCAAGTAGGTGAACTTGGATCTAAAGCTGTAGGAATTCCTAAAAGAATAGATGAAAGTTTAGAAAGATTAGAACAGGGCGATTTACAATTGCAAATAAGAATGGGAGAGTCAGATAGACAATTCAAAAAAATGTTTACTGCCCAAAAAACCTTAGGCCATTCAATTCTTATAGGAAGTTTATCAATTGCATCAGCTTTACTTGTATCCAATAAACAAAATAATTCTGCATTGTTACCTCTAATTTTTGCACTCCCAATAAGTATTGATTGGATAAAATGCCAATTAACTATGAGGAAAGGCTCACGTTTGGAAAGACTTAAGCGTTAAAAAAACTATATATTTTTGGGACCTAAACCTAAAGCCCCAGCAAATCTTGCTTGATCTCCCAATTCCTCTTCAATTTTTAAAAGCCTATTATATTTTGCAATTCTTTCACTTCTACTTAAAGAGCCTGTTTTAATCTGACCAGATTTTGTGGCAACAGATAAGTCAGCAATTGTTGTATCTTCAGTCTCACCACTTCTATGACTTATGACACTTGTGAAACCAGAAGTTTTAGCTAGATCAATAGCTTCCAAAGTTTCAGTTAAGGTTCCAATTTGATTTACCTTTATTAGGATTGAATTTGCAGATTTTTCAATAATCCCTTTCCTTAATCTTTCTGTATTAGTTACGAACAAATCATCACCTACAAGCTGAACTTTATTTCCTAATTCTTTATTTAATTCTGACCAACCATCCCAATCATCCTCTGCTAAACCATCCTCTATTGAAACTATTGGATAATTACAAACTAATCTTGAAAGATATGAAATCATTTGAGAACTATCTAAATTTTTCCCTTCATATTTATAAATTCCTTTACTATAAAATTCAGTACTAGCTGCATCTAAAGCTAAAGATACTTGCTCACCAGGCGTAAATCCAGCTTTTTGAATTGCCTCTAATAGTAAGTCACCTGCTTCTTCGCTAGATGACAAATTAGGGGCGAATCCACCCTCATCGCCTACAGCAGTAGATAGGCCTTTGGTGTCAAGTAATGATTTTAATGAGTGAAAAATTTCAGTTCCTACTCTTAATGATTCACTGAAACTTTGAACTCCATGTGGGACGAGCATAAACTCCTGAAAATCAAGACTATTTGGGGCATGCGCACCACCATTTATCACATTCATCAATGGAACTGGAAGGAGATTGGATAATGGATCTCCAAGATACCTATAGAGGGGTATACCTAAAGCATTTGCTGATGCTCTTGCGGTTGCGAGGCTTACTGCAAGGATTGAATTTGCTCCTAAGTTAGACTTATTAGGAGTTCCATCAATTTCAATCATTAAGTTGTCTACAGCGGTTTGATCTAAAGCTGACAATCCACATAAAGCCGGTGATATTGTCTCATGAATTTTATTAACAGCATTTAAAACACCTTTACCCATATATTTTGAACCGCCATCTCGTAATTCATGTGCCTCATGAGCGCCAGTACTAGCTCCACTAGGGACGATTGACCTGCCACTTGCCCCACATTCCAAAAATACTTCAGCCTCTACAGTTGGATTACCTCTTGAATCAAGAACTTGCCTTGCTTCAATAGTATCAATAAGAAAATCAATAGTTTCTTTCACAATTAAATTATTACTATATAAATCCTATAAATAGCTGCACTATTTGGCTAATATCTGAAATATTAATTTTTACCAAATATAAATTTTATTTCAATACGGACTTAGATATGAATTAATGACTTTATTAACTCCAAAATCTATATACCATCTTTTATTAACATATTTTTAAATTTCATCTTACAATTTGAAAATGGTTAGATGATTATTAAGGCATATTCTATTTAGAATATTAATTAATAATCAACTATAACATTTATAGTTTATGAGAGAAACTCTTACATCTAGTCCTGAACTTTTTAGCGATATAAGTTGGAATCTCCTTCTATTAGGTGAAGAAACAGCAAAAAAATGGGATCATAGTGAATTTAATATAGAGCATATAATTTATACGTTGTTTTCATCAAGTGAATTCTTTGCCTTCATTGAAAAATTATCAATAGACCAAGATACAGTTTTAGATATAACAGAAGATTTTTTAGAAGAGACACCATTAAACGAGTCAGATATTTTCACTATCGGAGAAGATTTGGAAATTTTATTAGATAATGCAAATCAGATTAAAATTCAATGGGGATCAAGATTCATAGAAATCCCTCATTTATTAATTGCTCTTGGAAGAGATTTAAGAATTGGTAATTATGTTTTTCAAGAAGGTAATCTTTCAATTGAAAAATTAGAGGAAGAATTAAAGTTTTTCCCAAATATTAATCAATCGAAAAATTCTTTTGATTATAAAAATGTAATTGAGATAAATAATCAATCAAATTCTGAATCAGGCAAAGATAGTTTTATTGAAGAAGAAAAATTAGAGAAAGGTATTGT
>QCLY01000033.1 GCA_003214195.1 Prochlorococcus sp. AG-418-G23 | reverse complement strand
ATAAATTTTGTGGCCGCATATAATTTCTTTTTCCCTCCCCAAATAGCAATAAGAAGGTATACCGGAACCAATTCAAGTTCCCATGCCAAGAAAAATAATAGGAAATCTTGAGAAAGAAAAACTAATGCTTGTGCTGATGCTTGCACTAATAAAAGAGCAAAATATAGATTTGATTTTTTCTTGATTTTCCAACTTGCCGCAGCTGATAAGAATGTAATTAACCCACTCAAAGCTATTAAAGGAGCAGATAATCCATCTACTCCAAGAGACCACTCTAAGCCTATTGAGGGTAACCAAGAAGTTCTTTCTACCAGTTGTAAAGAACTATCTGAAGCATTGAATTTTTGAAAAAGGACGCCAATTATTAATAAAAAATCTATGAATAAAAAACTTAATGAGATGTTTCTTGGAAGTGTATTATCTTCTCCTTCTTTCGAACTCAAGAAAGGCATTATTAATGCCCCAATCAAAGGCAGTAAAACAATAGATGATAGCCAAGGAAAAGATTCTAAATTCATTTATGGAATGAATAATTTTTTTATTCTAGTTGAAGTTGTACTAGCTTGAGACTATAACATTAAAAATGCCTAAGTAAAACTACTTACCAGAGATAGTACTAAATTGGCTGCCTGATGTTTGTAAGTTTAAGAATGGTGCTCTGCTAGCTACGCCTGACTTCTCCCATGCTTTTACCATGGCTTGACTTACGTTTCTACCATTTTCTTTTTTACACAAAGCTAGAATACTTGGCCCAGCTCCACTAATTGCGCATCCTAGAGCTCCTGCATTTAGTGCGGCATCTTTGACTTCTAGTCCACCTTTAATAAGTTTCCATCTGTAGGGTTCATGTAGCTTATCAAACATTCCCTCTTTTATAAGTTCCTCATTCCCTGCTTTTAAGCCATTGAGTAACAAAGTAAGTGCCCCCATATTTGTCACTGCATCAGAAATCGGTACATTCTTAGGCATAACCTTTCTCGCTTCACTTGTGCTAAGACGAATTGCTGGTATTGCTACAACAACTTTAATTGAATCGTGCCAATCACATCTTATAATTCTCCATCTTTGAGAAGACGACCTAGCTGTCAAACAAAGCCCACCTAGTAGAGAGGGAACTACATTATCTGGATGACCTTCTATATCAATGGCAAGTTCAAGAAGTTTTTCTTTGGACAATGGAGAATTCATTATTGCATTTGCTCCAATTAGTCCAGCAACTATTGCTGTAGCACTACTTCCAAGTCCGCGTGCAGGAGGAACTGCCAACTTAACTCTTGCTTCAAGTGCAAAAGGATCCATATTTGCGCTCTCCCATACTTTCTGAGCTGCTCTAAAAACTAAGTTTTCAGGTCCCCCTCTTAAATGATTACCATCTGTACTTTCCATTATTAAATCAAATCTATCTCCACCACCTTCAATTCTTGTAAAAATAAATTCATTATATAGATCTAATGCTGCTCCAAGACAATCGAATCCAGGTCCTAAATTGGCAGTTGTGGAAGGCACTGTTACCTTTATTTTTTTACCTACTTCAGGAATAGACATTTTTTTACTAAGTTTTTAAAAGCATTTTTGCTCTGCAGGCTGCACTAAAAAGTCCAAACTCTTCATCTAAAATTACTTTCATAGGGATTGTTTTAAGAATATCTTTTAATCTTCCCTTGTCGAAAAATTGTTTCATAAATAAATCTGATTTAAAGTTTTTGAAATGTTTTGATGCGGTGCCTCCAGAAATCCACAACCCGCCAAAGCACAATTCTTGAAGAGCAACATCTCCTAGTAAAGATGCATAAGCTCCTAACCAAATCCTTTCAACTTCGATCATTAGCGGATCCCCTTCTTTAGAAAGATTGCAAATTTTTTCAGGCAGTTCTTTTCTCGCGGCATCAAAAGTTTTTATTTCTTTTATGTATTTTTGTAGAGGATGATTTTGGGCATCAGGTTTCCCTAGCCTCCATTCGGCAATTCTTGATAAACCAGTCCCGCTAACAATTCTTTCACAAGATATCCTCTCAACTTTTAGGTAATTCTTAAGCCAAGTTTTTAATTCCCATTCTAATTGAGACTTTGGCGAGTACTCAACATGACCACCTTCACTAGCAAAAACTTTTACCTTTTCCCTAGTTATTATGCCTCTTGCAATGCCCAAACCAGTCCCCGCTCCAACAATGGCATGCAAATTATTATTAGCACCTTCAGAATGGTCCCCATCTTGGATAGTACAGTATTGATTATCTTTTAAGTAAGGTATTCCATAAATTTGGACTGCGAAATCATTTATGAGCTCGCAGCTTTTGAAATTAAATTTATTCAGTAAAGCATTCCCAGAAATATTCCATGACAAATTAATTATTTTAGCTTGGTTATTAGATAAAGGACCTGCTACGGCGAAACATGCAGAAGAAGGATAAGAAATATTTTTGCATTCATTTTTGAGGAAATCTTCTAGGATTAAATCAAAAGAATCCCAATCAGAAGATATATATTTCTTTTTTAATAATAACTTAGGCGAATTATCATTAATTACTTTTTCAAATATTCCCAATAGAACCTTTGTACCACCTAAATCACAAGCAAGAAAACTCATATTGGAAATTATTCTTTTCTACCTTTTTTTTCTATTAATTTATCCATTAATTTGTATAGATTAGGTAAATTGAAAATCCCTAAATTTCTTCCATCTAAGGCTCTTAGTGCGACTGAATCAATATCCTCTTCTTTATCACCAATAACTGCAATTAGAGGAATCCTCTCAAGAGTTGCCTCTCTTATTTTATATCCTATTTTTTCATTCCTAATATCAACTCTTGATCGGTAACCATAATTATTTATTAATTCATTAAATTTTAAACATTTTTCAATATTTCTATCAGTAATGCTCAATAAAATTATTTGATAGGGCGCAAGCCAGATTGGAAATTTTGCCTCATATTGTTCAATCAAGATTCCGATAAATCTTTCAAAGGATCCCAAAATTGCTCTATGAAGCATAACTGGATTTCTTTTTTCATTATCAATATCTATATATGTTGCATCCAATCTAATAGGCATTGAGAAATCAACCTGAATAGTTCCGCATTGCCAGATCCTATTAAGACAATCTTTTAACGAGAATTCTATTTTTGGACCATAAAAAGCCCCCTCACCAGGTTGGAGTTCCCATAGTAGATTCTTATTAACAAGAGCTTTGGTAAGAGCTTCTTCTGATTTATCCCAAATTTCTTCACTACCTACCCTTTTTTCAGGACGGGTTGATAATTTGATAATAATTTCATCAAAACCAAAAGTTCTATAAACCTCGAAAACAAGTTCTATAAAAGTAGATACTTCTTCTTGAATTTGCTCTTCTGTGCAGAAGATGTGTGCATCATCTTGAGTAAAGTTTCTTACTCTCATTAAGCCGTGTAGTGCACCGGAGGGCTCATTTCTGTGACAAGAACCAAATTCAGCAAGACGAATAGGTAAATCCTTATAACTTTTTAAACCTTGATTAAATACTTGAATATGGCATGGACAATTCATTGGTTTAATTGCATAAGTACGATTTTCTGATGCAGTAGTGAACATATCTTCTCTAAATTTTTCCCAATGACCGGATTTTTCCCAAAGAGATTTATCAACAGCTTGTGGGGTTTTAATTTCTAAATAATTATGTTTTTTAAGTATTTCTCTTATGTACTTTTCAAGTACTTGGTAGATTGTCCATCCATTTGGATGCCAAAAAATCATTCCTGGAGATTCTTCTTGTATATGGAATAGTGAATGTTTTTTACCAAGTTTTCTGTGATCTCTTTTTTCGGCTTCTTCAATTCTTGTTAAGTAGTCATTAAGTTCTTTTTCTTTTGCCCATGCAGTTCCATATATTCTCTGTAATGATTCATTCTCACTATTACCTCTCCAATATGAGCCTGATAATTTAAGTAATTTAAAATGTCTCAAATGTCTAGTATTGGGTACGTGAGGCCCTCTGCACATGTCTATATATTCTTCGTGCTTATATAAATTAATAAGACTTTCTTCAGGAATTTCTTCAATTATGCGTAATTTAAAAGTCTCATCTCTTTCTTTAAATGTTTTAAATGCTTCTTCTTTGGAAACTTGTAAAATTTCTACGTCATAATTTTTTTTAATTAATTTATTAATTCTATCTTCAATTTTTATTAAATCTTCAGGGTTAAATCTGTATTCAGAAAAAATATCATAATAAAAACCATCTTCAATTACAGGCCCAATCGCCATTTTTATATCAGAGTAAATTTGTTTAACTGCATGACCAATAAGGTGAGCAAAGGAATGTCTGATTATTTCAATTCCCTCTTTATCCTTTGATGTGATGATTACAACTTTGGAATCTTTTGTTATTGGAATAGTTGCATCAACAAGAACATCATTTACTTTCCCCGCAATTGTTGCTTTAGCTAATCCAGAACCTATGCTTTGCGCAATCTCAAGAATAGTTACAGAATTTTCGAAAACCTTTTTTGAACCATCAGGCAAGGTAATTATTGGCATAATTTATTTCTCCATTTCGTAGAATCCTAATTTTGACTTAACTCTTTTTAAAGTTTGATTCGCTAAACCTTCAGCTTTTTCCTTCCCATCATTGAGGATTTTATTTAACTGATAAGGATCATTTATTAATAATTTATATTTCTCCTGAATAGGTTCTAGTGATTGAATAAGTTCTTCAGTAATTAATTTTTTAAATTGTCCCCATCCAGTCTCGGAGAATTCATTTTGACATTGAGAAATTTCTTTACCAGATAATATTGAATAAATCATCAAAAGATTTTTAGCTTCTGGCCTCTCAGGGTTGTTAAATTCTATTCCTATATAACTATCACTTTTTGCTCTTTTTATTTTTTTTGTGATTATTTCAGGAGTATCTAATAAGTTAATACGGCTGCCCTCATTAGGATCACTTTTGCTCATCTTTTTTGAACCGTCAATTAAACTCATTATTTTTGATCCATTCTTCATGATAATTGCTTGAGGGATTTTTAAAACATTTTTATCCTTATTAAATCTGGCATTAATTCTCTGTTGTGCAATATCCCTGGCAAGTTCAAGATGTTGTTTTTGATCCTCACCTACTGGTACAAAGTCAGCGTCATAAAGAAGGATATCTGCAGCCATAAGTATTGGGTAGTCAAATAATCCAATAGATACATTATTCCCCTGTTGTATTGATTTTTCTTTGAATTGAATCATTCTTTCCATCCAATTTATTGGGGTCATGCAATTTAATATCCAACAAAGTTCTGAATGTGCAGAAATCTGACTTTGGACAAAAATTGAGCATATTTTTGGATCTATCCCACAAGCAACATACAAAGCCGCAGTGGAAAGAGTATTCTTGGATAATTCTTTAGGATTATATGCAGCAGTGATTGCGTGCAAATCAACTACACATAGAAATGTTTCATATTGGTCCTGAAGCTTAACCCAATTATTTATGGCCCCTAGCCAATTTCCAACATGTAAATCACCAGTTGGTTGAACTCCCGAAAGAATTCTTTTTTTATTTGCCATCCTCTTCTACTTCGCTAGATTGGATCTCTTCTGTTAATGCACTTTTTACAGGTCTTGCAAAGGGATCAGGAGCTGTTTTTATCTTTTCTTCATAAGGATTCTGTGATTGTCTATCTGAAGAAGAGTTTTTGTTGTTTTTTGCATATTCTTTTATTGATTCAATCAATTTTTCGTCTTTGATCATTTCGCTAAGTGTTCTAATGGAGAACCCAAGAACTGCAACGGTAGACCTTAGTTGAAAGGTCTCTTGTATTGCTTTGACTGCTTGCATTTCGTTATCACTCAATCTTATGCGGAATCCTCCTCCATCTCTTCTGCCACCTGATCTGTCCCTGAAATAAGATCTTTCGTTATTATTACGCCCTTTATAATTTTCTTGGCCAGGATTATTGCTGAAATTTGAATTAGACATCTTTGATGTTTCTTATGTTATTTAAATAGTCTATTAACTTACCATCTACTTATGCAATAAGTCTTTTTAAAAGCCTTAAATTTTTATCTTTTGATTAACGACTTATGTAATTTTTCTTTTCTCATTCTTAACTTGCACTAAAATAAAATTAGATAAAAAAACATTGTGTTTGATATTAGTAAAGACAAACTTTTAAAGGATTTCATAAAGTTTCCAAAAAATAATCTTCTTATAATCTTATTACTATTCGGTTTTGGAGAATGGTTTGTCAGTGACTTAATAAATTTCGCGGGAGGCTCAATAGGATTTTTTGCGTTGTGCTTGGGAGGATATTTTTACTTGAGGAATGATAAGCCTAAATTTATTGAGCCAAATAATTTAGATGGTTGGATAAATCTATGTAATGAAGATCTAAATTATTTTAAAGAACTTGAAATAAAAAATGAATTAGAGAAACAGAATTCAAAAAGACAAAAAATACTTAAATCGATTCTTAATAGATCTGATAAAGAAAAAATAAGTTGCATTGGACAAAAAGATTATCATAGTTGTCAATCTCTTTTGCAAGAGCATTTTAAAGCAGATAAGTTTGACATTGATTTATACGAAAAACTGCCTAAATACAATCCTTCTGAAATTATTCCCAAAGAGGCTTTGAATAGTGATGCAATCTTGTATTTTATAGAATTGCCTTTGTCGGCAAATGATTTTTTGTGGTTAGAAAAGTTTCCTAAAAATATGCCTATATGGTTGGTTGCTTTAACTTCCAATGAGATAGAAGCCAAAAATCAAATAGAAGATCTAAAGTCTCAAATTTCTAGTGTCTTTAAAAACAAAATTATTAATTTTGATGTAAATAAAAATGAAATAGTAAACATACCTTTTTCTTTAAGGAAGTTTTTCATGACTTCATATAAAAATATTGAAAACACAAAAAAAAGGCTATTGAAAGAACTACATGTTTCGTGGCAATCTGAAATTGAAGGGATAAGAAGAATGCAGTTGAAAGGTATACAAAGAAAAAATCAAATTCTTATAGCTACAACTGTTTTCTTATCTCCTATTCCATCAATTGATGTTATGGCAATGACAGTAATGAATTCATTAATGATTAAAGAAATTAAGTATATATGGGGATGTAATTGGTCTCCTGAAATTTTAGACAAAGTATCTAAAGAGATTTTAAAGGCTGCAATTGCTCAGGGAGTTATTGAATGGAGTGGACAGACTCTAATTGGAATAACAAAATTACATGGCCCAAATTGGCTTATCTCTGGAACATTTCAGGCTGTCAGTGCCGCTTACTTAACAAGAGTCTTATCAAGTTCTTTGGCTGATTTCATGGCAATAACAAGAGGAGTAGAGGAACCTGATTTAGATTTTATAAAGAAAAATTCTGAGAAAATTGTTGAAAAAGCTTTTGAAAAAGAAAGAATAAATTGGAAAGGATTTATTTCTGATCTTAAAAAACCACTTTTGAAACTATCTTTTGGTTCATAATCTAAGGATTAACTCTAAATATGAGAAAAAATATTCTTTTTTTAAGTTTGTTAATTCTAATTTCTCTGGCTTCAGGCTCATGTAAGAGAATATCAAATAAAAATGAAAGTAAAGAAGTAATACTTGCAAGTTTTACTGTTTTGGCTGACATAATCAGAAATGTTGCTAAAGATGATTTTATTGTTAGGTCAATAACAAAACCTGGAGTTGAAGTTCATGGTTACCAACCAACACCAAGCGATTTGGTAAAAGCCTCTAATGCTTTTGTTTTTGTTGATAATGGATTTGGATTTGAGTTGTGGGCAGAAAAATTTGTTTCTAATTTAAAAGTTAAAAGAATTACTGTCGCGGAAGATTTAGATCCTATTTTTATCAGTGAAGATTTTTATAAAGGGAAACCCAACCCTCATGCCTGGATTTCTCCAAAAAGAGGGATGCTCTACGTAGATATTATCGTTGATTCTTTATCAGAATTGAGGCCATCGAAAAGTAAATATTTTGAGGAAAATGGAAAAATTTATAAAGATAAACTCTCTAAAATAGATAAAGAATTCTCACTTTTTATTAATAACTTAAATAAAGATAGGAGGTATCTAGTAAGTTGTGAAGGGGCTTTTTCATATTTAACAAATGATTATGGATTAGAGGAAGTTTATTTATGGCCAGTTAATGCTGAGAGTCAAATTACGCCCAAAAGAATGGCAAGAACAATCTCACTAGTTAAAGAAAAAAATGTCCCATCTGTATTTTGCGAAAGTACTGTAAGTAACGAATCTCAAATGGTTGTTGTAAAAGAAACTGGTGCTAATTTTGGAGGAAATCTTTTTGTTGATTCATTATCTGATGAAAGCGGCCCTGCTAGTTCTTATATAAAAATGCTTGAGCATAATTTGGATCAGATTAAAAAAGGACTTTTTTGAATCATGGAAACAATCAATTATCAAAACTTTAGAATTGATGCAGAGAATATTTGCGTAGATTACAACGGTAAGGTGGCTTTGTATGATGCTAATTTAAGATTGAAACCTGGCCAGATTTGTGGTTTGGTAGGGATGAATGGGGCCGGTAAAACAACTTTTTTTAATGCTTTAACTGGCTTTGTAAATATTTCAAAGGGAAAAATTAGAATAAATGGAGAGTCCGTAAGATCTGCTCAAAAAGATCAGACGATTGCTTATGTTCCTCAAAATGAGGGAATTGATAGTCAATTCCCAATAAGTGTTTGGGATGTAGTGATGATGGGGAGATATGGTTCGATGAATATTTTTAGGTGTCCTAGAGAGTCTGATGTTCAGGCGGTTAAAGATGCTATAAAAAGAGTTGATCTTACTGATCATTTATCTACACCTATTGGAAACTTATCTGGAGGACAAAGAAAAAGAACTTTTTTAGCTAGAGCAATTGCGCAAAGAGCGTCAATATTACTTCTTGATGAGCCTTTTTCCGGAGTTGATATAAGAACTGAGAAACTTATCTCAGAATTATTTATTCAATTTAAAAATGAGGGAAAAACCATCTTATTATCAACTCATGATATGATTCATGTCCGTGAATTTTGTGATTTGGTTCTTTTAATAAATAAAACTGTTGTGGCTTATGGTGAGACCTCTGAAGTTTTTACCCCTGAAAATATTACAACTACTTTTGGAGGTATCTCACCTGATTTCTTGTTTGGACCTGAATCCTAAATTTTGATTATATGGAGCTCTGTTCTTTTTTAACTCTAAATTCATTCATAACAGATCCTTTAACTCATAACTTTATGAGAAAAGCACTTCTTATGAGTTCATTAGTAGCAGCTGTTTGTGGTTTCCTCTCAAGTTATTTGACCCTTAAAGGATGGGCTTTAATGGGAGATGCAGTGTCACATTCAGTAATGCCTGGAGTTGTGGTTGCTTATGCATTAGGTCTCCCTTTCTCATTAGGGGCATTTATATTTGGAGTTGGTTCTGTAGCATTAATAGGGTTTATTAAGCAGAAATCTAGAGT
>QCLY01000032.1 GCA_003214195.1 Prochlorococcus sp. AG-418-G23 | reverse complement strand
TGAAAAAATTGACCAAGGTAAAGAGTTTATTGGCAGGTTCCACAAATAGTAATAAAAAGGGTTTGTAAAATTATTATTCTTAGAAAGAATTTTTAATTTTGAGTATAAACCTGATAAATTTTTATAACCATGTATATCTATAATTTTATAACTCCAAAATAGAAAAGGAATAAATCCAATTAAAATTCCAAACCAAAATAATTTATTTTTAATTATTTTGGAACTTATCAAAAATGGTAAAATGGCTAATAACGGAACAACTGCTAAATATGTTTTAAACATAAATGCAAAACCAAACCATATGCCGGAAGAAAAAAAGTAAATATTCTTCTCTGTTTTATAAGCTTTTATAGTTGCAAATAGACCAAAAGTGATTATTGAGGCATACACAATATCTTGCGTTGCCATATGGAAGTAATTAATCCACAAAAAAGTCGTGGCTAAAATAAATGTAGAAAAAATTTGATCCTGCTTTTTAATCAACTCTTTATGTAATTGTGCAGTAAGATAAAGCATCGCGCATCCAGCTAGGATATTAGGGATATATATAGCGAAATTATTTAAACCAAATACCTTTTGAGATAACGCAATAATATATTGAATACCGATTGTTCTATCTAAATGCAAATTACCCCAATACATTGGTGAAATCCAATCTCCAGTATTTAAGATCCATTTAGATTGAAGGATATAGAATCCCTCATCAAAAACTATTGGACTTCTTTTTCCTAAAAAAATTAGAAGTGGGCAAAATAATAAAATCTTAGAAATATTTTTTATTTTTTTACTTTGCAAAATAACTTTTTTTATTACTTTAACATCTTAAAGGATTTCAAAATTTTAAAAAAAATTCAAAAATGAATGACAAGAATATTCTTCAACTTTATTTTTTATTTTCAATAGTTTATCTTTATTTCCTTCTATTATGCTTTATTATTAACTAATACTTTAAGTGATAAATCTATAGATCTGAAATTATCGAGTTAAATAGATAATCCTGTAAAATACTATCTGGAGTACAACATAGAAAATTTTCTTTCCATTTCCATAACTTTTCATGAGCAGGATAGATATCTTCAAATCTGCCGGGATTTAAGATTTTTAGTCTTTCCGAGTCTTTACTCAATACTATTCCTCTTATTATTTCAGCAGGCATAAACATTGAATTTGGAGAACATGTAAGTTTAGTCCAACCCTCAGCTAATTCTTCTTTGGTAGGTAATTCAGAATGCGTATTTAAGTAAATGAGCATAGATGGTAAATTTTCGCTTATTTTCATATATTCACTCAAGCCATGTCTAAGGATATTTATTAGAGGAACATTTTTATTCGATAAATCTTTTCTAAGGGATGCAATAAAAGATTTGTTATTTGCTCCAATACTATTGCAATATTTCAGAACCTTTTTGTTGGTTGTACTAATAACTAGATTTGTTTCTATTTTCATTGAATTGGCTAAATTAATAATCTCAGTTATTTTGTTCCCACCATTTTTTTTGTTATCTAGTTCAACTATAAAATCTTTTTTTAATGCTGAATTATAAAATTCTTTAATACCTGCAACTATTAAAAAACTTTTCTTTAAGGATCCTGAAAAGGCTTTTTCTTTTCTTTTATATATCATCTCTGAACTAAGGGACATTCTTTCTTTGGAATTGGAAAGAGAATTTGAATGTTGTGTATAGTAAAAAATAACTTGAGGAAGAGACTTTACTTTATAAATGCTTTTTAACCTTTGCCAAATATCAAAACCGTCTTGAGATTTAATCTTCTCATCATATCCTGAGATTGCTCTCAATGCTGAAACTCTTAATAATGAACATGCTCCATGTGGCGGATCAATTCTGTTACTTAATAAAGTTCTATAGGGAGAAATATTATATAATTCTCCATCTTCTGAACAATAATAAAAACAACCCCAAACCATAGCAATCATATGATCTTTATCTGCAGCATTGATAAGTATTTGAAGCCCAAATTCATCTAACTTATCATCTGCATCAAGTCTAAGAATATATTCTGAAGTCGCTTTATTTAAGACTAAGTTACCTAGAGATTGCATTGTTGGCTGATTAGATAACTTTTCAATGAAAAACCTTTTATCTTTACCTATCTCTTCGTTTGCTATCTTAAAACCCTCTTGATCATTTTCTAGAATATACACTCTGCAAATAAACTCTTTAAAAGATTGAATTTTTAAACTTTCAATTGCTTTTTTTAAAAATCGATGATAACCAAAACAAGGAATATAAACTGTTAATTTAACTTTTTTTTCAAATACTGATATTTCTTTTATCATTTTTTAGGATTCTCTCAACTAATATTATCTTATATTTCTATGAGTATTTAAAAATTTAATTCTTAATTTTGTATTTTAGTCTAAATTCCATTTAGATATTTTTTCAAGTAAGAATTACTAGTTTGATCTATCCCGACCATAACTCTTTTAAAATTAAATAAATTTTGAGTATTTTTTTCGGCTAATCCCTGCATCGCACTTGGACAAGCTTTAACTCCATATTTTTTAAGAATTTTGATTGTCTCTAAATTAAAATGTTCAGCTTGACCCTCAGGATATGCATAATGTCCTGAAAAAGAACCAAGATTATTTTCAATGTCTTTAATGCTGCCGTAAATCTCTTCTTCTAATTCTTGACCTTTTAGTTTCGAAAGTATGTTATGCCATCTGCTATGACCTCCAATAGTAAATAAACTATTAGATTTTATTTTTTTCAACTCATCCCAACTTAGAACAGAATAGTCTTGATGAGAATCTTTTATAGAATATGATTTTTCTACTTCTAATTCCTTAGCAACATTTTCTAAAAAAAAATTTCTTTTTTTAGGGTGACAAAGTTTTAATTTTTGCTTTATCTTGTCGAGAATTTTTATTTTATTATCTCTACTCTCTAAAGTTAAATTTTGTATGTCTTTAGAAATTAAATCACTAATGAAAGGCATATTTTTTGGGACAATCTCTTTAATCACAGTATCGGTAAACATTATTTCAAGAGTATCAACCCAAAAAATCTTTTGATTAGTTATGTTCCCAGTTGAAATATAAAAAGTGGCAGGAACTTTATATTTTTCTAGAATTGGTTTTGCTATAGAAAAGTTATTCTGAAACCCATCATCAAAAGTAATAACAACTGTAGGTTTTTTATATTCAATTTTTGCTTGCCAATTCTTGATTAGTTCATCAGTAGAAATAACATTACAAGATTTGCTTATTTGTTCAATTTGATCCTCAAAAATAGTTTTACTTAAATGCTTTGCATTATAATTTCTTAAATTATTATTTTCACCAGCTTTGAAGTTAGTTACTCCGTGATATAAAAGAACTAGAATTTTTTTCATAAAGATTTGAGGTTTTTAAAAGCTAATTTTTTATCACTTGTTTGCATGGCACTTTTGTAAACTCCTTCATTTTTGAACTCAGATTCCACAAGTGTTTCTTCTTTAATTTCTATTGCTTTTTGCAAACATATCTTTGATGCTTCTATTTCAAATCTAATAAATTCTTGAAGGGTCATTTCTTCAAAAGGTTTCTCTGATTTTTTTTGAAAGACTATATCTCCGCTATCAAGGTTTAGATTTGCATGATGTAAAGTCACTACAGGATGATTTTTTTTATTTGCCAACATTGCCCATAAGTTTGAATCTAATCCTCTGAATAAATGTGGATCTCCCATATGAATATTTAAACGTGTTTTAACTAATTTTGAAACTTCTAAATATTGTGTTTTTCTAAGAAAATTTGCCCCAGTCATTATTATTCTTTTTATTTTTCCTATTTCAATAATTAGATCTAGGAATTTTATGGAGTTAATATTTTCAATATCAAAATATTGCCATTGTGAGGGACCACTTTGAAAATTTTGTGTAGTAAATTCATAAATATATTGTTCTAAAAATTTAGTTTCATAATTAACGCAAAAATCTTTTTTACGTTCATAAACAATTAAGTCATTTTTATCTAAGTTACCTTCGAAAAGATACTCTCTAAATGCAGATCTTGTAGCGACAACTAAGTTATTCATTTTTCTTTAAAGAATTTATTAAATTATGAAGCTCTAAACCTTCTTTTGTTAATAGTGAGAATTCCTCCGGTGTAGAGGAAAGGGCATGATCTCTAATTGTTTGGTCAGATTTATCTAAGGTAAAGTGTCTCTCAATTATAGAAGCACCTCTTGCGATGGCTAAAAAGGATAAACTTAACCCTAAAGAATGATCACTTAATCCACTAAAATTTTGGGTATTAAAATTCTGAGGAAATTTTTCTATATCAAAAGTGTAATGTGGGTATTCTGATTTGCACCAAAGAAAATGTGCATTATCAAATTCTTTAAAATTAATTTTATCCTTATCACTCATTCCAGTAGAAATTATAATTTGATCAACTTCTTTTGATATTTCCTTTACAAGATTTTTATCCTGAAGATAGGTTCTTGAAGCTATTTTTACTAAACTAGGTCTTGTTATTGAACTTAATAACTCCCACGCTTTTTTGTGAAATATTGAAAATAAAGGCGTAATTTTATAGTATTCACATGCTTTTAAGATAAGTCTTAGTGAATTTTCATCTAAATGATTAATCTCGTCAATTTTGTCTCTCCAACCTAATTGGAATTTAGCCATTGTTGCACCAGATAAAGATGCCTGTCTTATTAACTCTATAAGTAATCCAATACTTCCATTATGATTAAGGCCAATTTCTGCAATGAATTTCATTCGTATAATTTTGTTTTATTAAATAATACTATTTACAAGTTTAAAAATTACGATCCTTTTTTTGAAATTTAACTTTTAAGCTTTTTAACCAAGTATGAACCTATATATAAATATCTTAACCCAGAGTTCTCTAATGTTTTAATTGCATCTTTTGGCGACTCTACAATTGCCTCTCCATGAATATTAAATGAAGTATTCAATAATGCACCAATTCCAGTAATGTTTTCAAATTCTTTAATTAATGAATGGTATTCCTCATTATCGTTTTTACAAACAATTTGTGCTCTAGATGTTTTATCAAAAGGATGTAAACCTGCGGGCAAATGCTTTAAAGCCAATTTCTTTGATTCATAACTTATTGCCATATATTTGGAGATATTATTTTTTCTATCAATTAAGTAATCAGATGCTCTTTCAAAAAGAATGCTAGGTGCAAATGGCATCCAGAAATCCCTCATTTTTACAAGCCTGTTTAAATAATGAATAACTTGCGAACTACTAGGGTCAGCAAGGATCGATCTATTTCCTAATGCTCTAGCTCCAAATTCCATTTTGCCAGATGAAAATCTGGCAATTATCTCTCCCTTGCTCAACAGCGTTGCAATTTCTTTATTATTAGATTCTTTGAAGTGCCAATTTTCCTTATTAAGACTTGATAGAAAATTTTTAATTTCTAAATCAGTATAAGATGAACCACAATAAGGATTAAATTTTATACAGAAAGATTTATTTTGGTACTTATTATTTAACTTAATACTTGATAGGAAACCTGAACCTATTGATATTGATTCATCTCCTGGACCTGGAGGAATATATAGAGAGTTAACATTTTCTAATTCAAGAATTTTCTGATTAGCTTTAATATTTTGGGATACTCCTCCAGATATAACAATATCTTTTATATCAGTTTTCGCTATAGCATTACTTACCCAATTACAAATAAGTTCTTCAGTCCTCTTTTGCAGACCAAAAGCAATTGAATCAAATCTTTCGCCTTCTAGCTTTTCTTTAAAATAAAAAAAATGATCTTTAGGTTTTATTTTGTAGTCAAAACCCAATCCATCAACTTTTAAAGTCTCTTTAAAAACTTGATATGCAAAATCAGCATGCTTCTTAGTATTATATGCTGCCAAGCCCATAACTTTAAATTCATGATCAGATGGCCTCATCCCAAGCAATAATGTCATTGCTCTATAGATTCTTCCTATATTGCAATTAGAGGATCTACTTATTTCATCAATTTCTCCATCTTCATTACAGATAGATACCGTAGCATTGCTATTATCACCACCACCGTCAATAGTAAATACTAACAAAGGCTTTTTTTTATAAAGAGGTGAGGTGCAATAACCATAAGCTGCATGAGAATTATGATGATCATGAATATCTATTTTACTTTTATCGATACTGAAAAATTGGCTAACATGATTTTTTCTTGCTTCCCACATTCCAACATGATCATCTTCGTTCTTTATTAAATTTTTGTTGTAAGGAAATTTTTTGTTGTCTATATGATGTCTAAAAATTTCTGTATAAATTGCTTTTTTCCCTTCAATTAAAACTGGATACCAATACTCTTTTTGTTCTCTCCAATAATCCTTAATTGAAAAGTTACTATTTCTTTGCGTGAGAAAATATCTTGGAGGCAAAGTTTTAGTAGACATTGAAATCCTATCGATATCTTTAAATGATAAATTTGAAATTTCAAGAATCTTTTTTATTGATTTGAATGGAAATCCATATTGGTGTTTATTTCTTGTTAATCTTTCTTCTCCAATAGCAGCAATTAGCTCTCCATTTTTTATTAAACAAGCACTTGCATTATGGCCATCATGAATACCAATAACATTCATATATTTTTTACATTATTTTTAACTATTTTATTCCAATCGTAAGCTAAGTCTTTAAGTCTTGAATGATATTTGATTCCAAACTTAACATTCTCTAAATTTCTTATATTGTAGTTTAAAAAATCTATATCTTTTCTTTCATCAAGAGTGTAAGAAAAATCTTCTACATTAGACCACTTAATTTCTGGAGGTAAAGAAAGACTTTTTATTTTGAAAGAATTTGGATTTTCATAATATTCATTTGTTATGTGTTCCTTATTAAAGTCTGAGATTTTATTTTTATTTATTGATAAAAAACTTTTTGCTGAAATTACCTCAACCGTTAATCCTGGCGGTAGTATTTTGGGGTATAAACTAGAACATAAATCTAATTTTTCTTTTATACATTGATTAAAAGCAAGTTCATGAACAAAGGGATCAAGTAGTGGTCTATCTCCGCAAATTCTTGCAAAATAATCAAGATTAAAATTTTTTAAAATTTCAATTGTTCTTTCAAAAACATTTTCGAGACTTCCTCGGTGGAAGGCAATATTGTTATTCTTGGCAATATCGCAAATATAATCGTCGCTTTTATCAATTGAGGTTGCTATTATTATTTCTTTTTGCTCATTTATTTTTTTAGTCCTTTGTATTACTCTTTCCAATAAAGGAATGCCTTCTAATTTAAACCTAGCTTTCTCAGGAAATCTAGAAGATTTCATCCTTGAATAAAGGATACATCCTAATTTATAATTTCTAGAATTCATATTTTTAAAAAATAGTAGAGTTGATTCTGAAACTTAAAAGTCTATAGATTTTTTAATAGCTCTTTAAGAAAGTATTAATATAAAAATTTAATTCTAAAATTAATAATAATCTAATAAAAGACAAAAAATTTATTAATTGAATGCTGCAGATTATTATGGTGGTTATTTGTATCAAGTATAAGTATCATTTAGAAGCTATTATTAATATTTAAGGGGCCATAGCTCAGTTGGTAGAGCACCTGCATGGCATGCAGGGGGTCAGCGGTTCGAGTCCGCTTGGCTCCATTAGGACTTTCGCTAGATATACCAATTAGTTTGAACAATCTTTCATAACAAAGCGATACGTTTTAATAAGGTAAAATATTCCAAAATATGATCCCTCTGCGACTATGTTTTAAAAAGGGTTTTAAAATTATATTCTTAAATAACAATAGTAATTATTAGATTTAGATATTCTTTCTATAAGATAATTCCTACTTTTTAAAACATGAATGATATCCTTTTTATTTTTTGAATATCTTCCAAGATTATCTTCATCAATCTCTAAAATTAAAATTGTTTTATTTTTTTTAAAAAAATCTATTGAGTTATTTAATATTTCATATTCAAAACCTTCAACATCAATCTTAACTAGATTAGGAGCCTTAATCTTTGATAATTTTTTGATTGTTCTTAATTCACATATCTCTGATTTTTTTATGTTTTTATCAAATTTATTTCTCGCGATATAATTTGAACCAGGTTCATCAGTTAATATTATTTTCTCTTTTTTATTCATACTTCCAATCCCGAAATTATGCGCTTTAACTTTCTTGAAGAAAGTTGTATTTAATTTCAAAAAACTATAATATTTCTTAGAAGGCTCAAATGCATATATATTACAGGAGTATCTTTTTGCTATAAAAACTGAATATATTCCCACATTTGCACCAATATCCCAAAAGCTTTTAATTTGTTTATTTTTGAAAATCTCTTTTATTTTTTTAAAAGTTTGTGTTTCATAGGTTCCTTGTAAATATTGGGTCCAATGATGTTTTGGAAGAATCAACATCTTTAGATTTAATTTGTATAAATAAGGAATTGGCAAAAAATTAGGTAGTAATCTTTTTATGACCCTTAATATCTTTCTCAAGAGAATAAAGTTAAAATCTTTTCCACATCCTAGCAATTATTAAAATGCGCCCACTTCTGCGACCAAAACAACTTAAATTGTCTTATAAACCAGTTGTACCTCTTTTGGTAATCTGCATAGGATGCAGGGGGGCAGCGGTTCGAGTTCGCTTGGCTAAATCAGTGTTTTCGCTAGTTATACCAATTAGTTTAACCAATTTATTATAACAAAAAGATACATTTTGATAAGTCAAAAATATGGCAAAATATAACCCCTCTGCGACCACCTCTGATACTAGAAAGCATTTATAATTGGAAGCTAATATTAAATACTTTTAAGTGTCAAAAACGAATGCCCCTAAGCCAAAGACTACTGAAGTGAAAAGAGTTAAATATTCTGAAAAGGTCCATCCTTTGTTTTTGATAATTTGATTTAAGGTAGATAAACCAATAGCAACAAAAATTGAAGCTAATACTACAAGAATATAGGCCTCTGTTTCTCCTGGATTTAAAAGAGAATCTTCATTCCCAATTAAACAAGCAATTATGAATGGAATAGATATCCAGTAACAAATTCTGTAGAACAAAAGTAAGAAAAAATTCATTTAATTTTTGATATAAAATCTTTTTTATTTTATTATAGAAGTTCTAATTTATTAAAAAAATTATTATTAATAATAAGATATTTTTGTTATTAGCAGAATATATTAGATAGTAAAAAGACTGAAGTTGCTAATCCAATACATGAGACATTAGTTACGGTTTCTTATTTTTATAGATGCAAATAAAGAGATACATTCAATAACTTAACCAAAATAAAAATTAGGTTTTATGTAAGGTATTGTTAAAATTGTTATCAACTCGACTAGCTTAGCTAAACAGATGCAAAAACTTGTTATAGCTTAATTTAGACCTTAATGGCATGCAGAGTTCAGCGGGTTGATCCCTTTTGGCTCCATCATAAATTTCGCTATTAATACCAATTGTTTTCAGCAATAATACATAAGAATATAAAATTTAATTTAATGTATAAGTATGAATTAATATAAGTTTTCTAAGGACTGCTTACCGGACGTAAAATATTTCAATTAAGTATTTTTACTTATATAAGCTTGAAATAATGATGACAATATCTTAAGTTCACTTAAATTTTATTGAGGTTTATTTTGGCTGAAAAATTTGTTCTTAATACTAATGAATTTCTGGTATTTTAAAAAATTATCAACATGGATTAAAGGCATGATGAATAATCAAAATGGTACTTCCATGTGACAAATCAAAGATTGGTTTTTTTGTGCAAGGAATCGTTGGAAAACACTTCTTGGGGGAGCAATACTTGATATGATCTGGAGGTCAAAGAAAATTAGATTTCAAGTTCAAATATCTGATATAGAAAAAATTAGTACTTATAAATACATGGGTGTAAAAACTCATTTTAGAATTACAGAAAAAGGAGAGGAAGCTCAGAACTATAGATTGGTTTTTAATGGAAATGATGAATTTACTGGATGGGCCAGATCTAATGGTTTTACAATCGAAGAAGAGTCAAATTAAAATTGAATCTATTCAAAAAATAAGAATGAAGAATTAATCAAAAGAAATCTATTTATTCCTAATAGCCATAATGATAGTTTAGTTCTTATAGAGCTAGGCTTAAGGATAATTAATGAACACAGTTGCAAAACTCTTTATATCTTTTTTATCTGCTTCCTATTAAGGATAAAGCTTTTATAGACTTATTAACTTCATTTCGATTTTGATAACTATTTCAATTATTTTTAATGTAAATACATTATGAAAAAAATATATATTTTATTTTATAAATATGTCCCTTCTACGACTTCCAAAAGTCAAAGGTTATTATTTAGGTCAGTAGAAAATTTTAAGTATTAATCTATTAATCTATTACAGTCTTTATTCCCGCCCGTAAATCGATAGTTTTCAGCATAATTTTTTACTTTAAAATCAATATTCCTATTTTCAAGAATATATGATTTATTCCATCCAATATATTGCTTTGCTTTATTCTCGCTAATATCTCCTATTTTATACATAGCACATATCATTCCATTCCCACCCAAGAAGAATCCTCTATGATATGAATTTTTTCTTTCTGCCATTAAAGGATTTCCATATAAAATTAAATTAAAGGAAAAGATTAAAAATATTATTTTTTTCAATTTAAATTTAAGAATATTTATTATGATTATAACTTTAAAATCAATCTTTAATTGTTTTTTTGACCTTAGATATTTACTAATAAATTAAGAAATGTTTTTTTATCAAACTTTAAATAAAACTAGCTTGAAAATTAAAATTTTAAATTCTTTAAAAAGTAGATTTTAAAATAATGAAAAATAGATAAAAAATTTGATATTTACTTGGGCTTGTAATTAGTAGCAAATTCTGAGACTAATTTAAGTAAAAAAAATATGGGGTATATTAGTAAAATCTAAGGTATTAATTTATTACAAGGTTTGTTTACTCCAGTAAATCTATAGTTTTTAACATAATTTTTTATATCAATATCTACATCTTCTGCTTCAGTCATATAACTTTTTGTAATTCTAATATATTTTCCTGCTTCACTTTCACTGATAACTCCGTCACTTTCCAAAATACAATAAACTATCATTTGACCTATGAAGAATCCTTTATCAAGACCATTCTTATTTAAATGTGCTTCT
>QCLY01000031.1 GCA_003214195.1 Prochlorococcus sp. AG-418-G23 | reverse complement strand
TAATTCCATCAACTTAAAATGACATTTTTAAATAACTAAATAAGAGTTATGATGGTTTTATCTTTCTTGAACTGCCGATAATTGGAATTGAACCAACGACCTACTGTTTACGAGACAGTTGCTCTACCTCTGAGCTATATCGGCAAAATCATAATATTTTTATTTTCTTATAGAATTTTACAATAATCGAATTTATGTCAAAAATAGATCCTGAGTTGAAAAAGAAATTATTAAATGAATCCCAAGCTCCTTTCAAGGGATTAAGGAGGATATTATGGATTACTTTTAGCGGTTCTGCATTTTTGGGACTTTTTATAATGATTTCCAAAATTGCGAGCGGAACGGAATTACAGCAAAATAACCTTTTTATACAATTAGGTGCTTGTATTATATTCCCTACTTTATTATTCTTTGATAGGAATAAAGACCAATAAGTTAAATATAAAGTTATTGAGTTAATTTCCTCTTTTTAGGGACAAATTTGAATGCTTCTATCACATCTCCTTCAATCCAAGAAGAGAATTTATCGCAGCCAACTCCACATTCAAATCCTGTATTTACTTCTTTTACATCATCTTTAGATCTTTTTAAAGAGTCTAAATTACCCTCAAAAACTAATTTATTGGATCTAACAACTCTCAGAGAACAATTTCGTTGTAATTTACCAGTTTGTATGTAACAGCCTGCTATAGCTCCCTTCCCAACTGCGAAAGTTGCTCGAACTTCTGCTACTCCCAATGATTCTTCGACAAGATCAGGTTCAAGTAATCCTTCCATAGCGGACTGGATATCTTCTAAGAGTTTATAAATTACTTCATATTCTCTTATGTCAACATCATTCGCATCAGCCGCTCTCTTTGCCCCAGACGCTAATGAAGTATTAAACCCAATTATTACTGAACCTGATGCTGCTGCGAGATCAATATCTGTTTCAGTTATTTCTCCTGGCGCTGAGAGAAGAACTCTTACTTGTACTTCATTTTTTGGAAGTTGTTCAAGTGATCCCAATATCGCTTCAACACTACCTTGAACGTCAGCTTTGAGAATTAAGTTTAACTCTTTTAATTCTCCATCATTTGCTTGAGTTGATAAGGATGCCAAACTTACCCTTCTAGAGGCCATTTGCTGAGCTAATTTTGTAGCTCTAGCATCTGAAGCTCTATCTCCAACAATCGCTCGAGCAGTTTTTTCATCAGGGTAGACCTCAAATTCATCGCCTGCTGTAGGAACTTCACTGAATCCTAGTGCTTCAACTGGGAAAGATGGTCCTGCTTCTTTGATTCTATTGCCATGTTCATCAACCATTGCTCTAATTTTCCCAAGGACTGAACCTGCAGCTAAAACATCCCCAGACCTTAAGGTGCCATTTTGTACTAATAATGTAGCTACCGGACCTTTTGCTTTATCGAGATGGGCTTCAATAACTGTACCTTTAGCAGCTCTATCAGGGTTGGCTTGTAGATCTTCAACTTCTGAAACTAATAAAATCATTTCTAGTAATTTATCAATATTTTGTTTTTTAATTGCACTTACTGGCACCATCACAGTATCTCCTCCCCAATCTTCTGCAATTAAATCCTTTTCTGAAAGTTCTTGCTTGACTTTTTCTTGTGAGGCTCCTTCTTTGTCGATTTTATTTATTGCAACGACAATGGGAACTTTTGCGGCTCTTGCATGACTAATTGCCTCGAGTGTTTGAGGTCTGCAACCATCATCTGCGGCAACGACAAGAACTGCTACATCGGTAACCTTCGTGCCTCTCGCTCTCATTGCTGTAAAGGCTTCATGTCCAGGCGTATCAAGAAAAGTTAATTTTTTCTTCTTAGATTCATGTTCAAATTCAACTTGATATGCGCCTATATGTTGGGTTATTCCTCCCGCTTCCCCGGAAGCTACCCTTGACTCTCTTATGGAATCTAAAAGACTTGTTTTGCCGTGATCTACATGCCCCATTACTGTTATTACAGGAGGCCTTTTTATTAGATTATCAATATCATCAGATTCAATCATATCAACTGTTTTCTCAGCAGCTTCTTGAATATCATCTTGCAAAACTGGCACTCCAAATTCTTCTGCTACTGTTTCGATAGTTGCTAAGTCAAGAGATTGAGTTACTGTAGCCGTTATCCCCTTGAAGAAAAGAGATTTAATTATTTCAGAACTTTCAAGACTTAATTTATCAGCTAATTCTTGAACTGTTAAATTATCTTCCGGAACTATTATCATTTCAGGTCTTACTTGTTTGGCTTCTTTAGCAGCTTTTAGTTCCATAGCTCTTCTTTTTTGCCTTTGCCTTGTAGTCTCTTTTTTCTTCTTCTTAAATTGCTTTATAGATTTTTGAACTTTAGTTTCATCAGGTTTTTCTTTCTTCGGACGCATTAGACTAGCTGCCAATATTGAAATTTTCTCACCTGAGTATCCACTTGTTTCAGAAGTTAATGAATCATCATTTTCACCAATAATATGAACTTTCTGTCTCTGTTTCTGGGGACTTTTATTTTTTAATGCCTCTAGTTTTGCGCTATCATCCCAATCTGACCTTCCTGGTTTTTTTGAACTATTGGAGAATGCTCTATGTGGCTGTTTTTTTGAACTGGGGGGGGGTATTTGGACGATTATTAGGTGCTTTTACCTTATGTTTGGTCGACTCATTATTAGTTCCTTCGTTAATTTTTGTATTTTGGTTTTCTTTCTCAGTTTTATTAGTTTTTTGAAGTTGCAAAAGTTCATTAGGTGATACTGGTTTCCTAATCCCAGAGGGACTTTGGCCATTGAATTTGGAACTGGCCTTATTAAAATCACCTTGTCTAAACTTGCCACTTGGGCTTCCTGGTCTATTAAAGTTACCTTGTCTAGTAAATGAACCAGGTCGAGCTTGATCTCCTGGTTTGTTTTTGAATCCAGGCCTATTGGGCGCTCCAGTTCTGTTTTGAGTGCCGGGCCTGTTGGGAGCACCAGGCTTATTTTGGATAGTTTGTTTGAAATTGATATTTTGCCTGCTCGAATTTATCTTTGGATCATTTTTTCTTATCGGTGCTCCTACAAGTTCTGGGGGATTTAATTTATTAGTATGATTTTTTGTATTAAATTTATTGGTGTTTTGGTCCGATTTGTTTGATATTTGTTTTCTGTTCCCAGGATTATAAATGCTTTTAGAGGATTGGTCTTTTTTTGAATTATTAGATAAATTTTTAGGTTTCTCAATTAGTTGAATAGGCGGTTTTGTCGGTTTTTTGATAGGTAGGTTATTGATATTGCTTAAAGTTTTTCTTTCTTGATTCAAATTTTGGGGGTGTTTATTTTTAAAATTCTGATTTCGAATATTTGCCTGAGATTGGGAATTCTTATTGATAGAAGGTTGGTTGGGGACCTTGGGTTTATTTGAAATTGTTTGTCGAATTTCAGTCTTATTTATAGGTTTTATTAATAGTTGCTTTTTGTTGGGATTTTCCTTATGAGGTTTCTCTTGAGCAGAAGAAATATCTTCTTTACTAAATTTAGTATTCTCTTTTTTAGTTGAAGATTTATTAATAGAGATAATATTTTTATCTGAATTTTTATTGTTTATAAGATTTCTAATTCTTTTCGCATCAGCTGCAGTAATAGAACTGCTATGGCTTTTAACAGTAATTGAAAGTTTTTGCGCAGCATCCAATATATCTTTATTATCCAGGTTTAGATCTCTGGAGAGTTCGTATACTCTAATTTTATCGCTGATAGTCATTTAGTGTGATTGTTACTCTTTTGAAAATAAAGAGTTTAATTTAATTATATTCCCTTATTGGGTTACTGATTATAACTTTCAATTTCTTTTTCAAAAATATAAATAAATTCAGGTTCTAAAAATGTTTTCAAAGCTTTTTGAAGCTTTTTTTTGATCTTGGAATCCTCATAACATTTTTTTGATTTGCAAATGTAAGCTGAACGTCCCATCCCATTTTTAAGCATGATACCTTGTTTATGGTCTTTTGTAATCTTTAAAAGATTAACCCTGTCAAATTTTTTTTTACAAGAAATACATTTACGAATAACAGGGGTTTTTTGTATCACCGTTTTTTCCTCTGGTTAATTAATATTATCATTTTGCAAAGTCTTTGATTAATCGCTATCTAAGGGACGTCATCTTCGTATTGTTCTTCTCCAAATTCTTGATCATCTTCAGGAAGAGGATAAAGCTCTCTTAATCTTGCATCTTCAGCAGCTCGCTCTGCTTGTTCTGCCTCTAATCTTAACTCGGCTTCTCTCTGGAGATTCTCTTCATCCTGTCTTTGTAGGATTAATTCAGAGACTACAGCATCTTCTGCTTCCTGATCGTACTCATGTGAATTTTTAACATCAATCTTCCAACCAGTTAATCTTGCAGCAAGTCTGACATTTTGACCTTCTCTACCAATTGCAAGACTCAATTGATCGGGAGGAACTAATACGTGTGCATGTTGACCCTCTGGATCAACAAGTCTTACTAGATCAACTTTTGCAGGACTTAAAGAATTCAAAATATACTGTATAGGATCTGATGACCATTTAATAACATCAATTTTTTCTCCTCTTAACTCGTTAACTACTTGTTGAATTCTTGCTCCTCTTGCACCAATACAGGCACCAACAGGGTCAACTTCTTTTTCAACACTATCAACAGCTACTTTTGTTCTTGGACCAACAGCTCTCGAAGGAGGGTTTGCTTCTCTTGAAACAGCTACAATTTTAACTGTTCCTTCCTGAATTTCTGGTACTTCATTTTCAAATAAATAAACTACTAAACCAGCATTTGCTCTACTCACAAATAGCTGCGGCCCTTTTCTAGCAATTTCACTTACTTCTTTCAAAAATACTTTGAAAGTTGCATTCGCCCTGTAGTTATCATTTGGTAATTGATCTCTCTTGGGAAGTTCGGCCTCTACTTCAGGTCTTCCGATACCAGAGCTAACTCCCATAATGACTGATTGTCTCTCAAATCTTATAACTCTTGCAGTTAAAACAGGATCCTCCAAATCTGCAAATTCTTCTTGGATCATTCTTCGTTGTTGATCTCTCAATTTTTGTGCTAAAACTTGCTTTGTTGTTGAAGCAGCCATTCTCCCAAAATCCTCTTTTTCTGGGGTGACGTCTAGAACAACGGTGTCACCTATTTGAGCATCATTAGCGACTTGTTTAACTTCTGTTAAGGAGATTTGATGATCTTCGCTTTCAACTTCTTCAACAATTATTTTACTGGATAATATACGATAACCTTCTTCATCAAGATCTAATCCAACATCAAAATTACTAAAATATTCTTCATCAAATGGATCATCGTTAATTCCAATGTAAAAAGTTCTTCTGTATTTTTCATATCCTTTTAACAAAGCTTCGCGCAAGGCTGCTTCAACGATATTAGGAGGTAATTTTTTTTCCTCACTAATGTCTTCAATAAGATTGTTTAAACCTGGGAGAATAACTAATGCCATCTATGATGGGAAATTGAATAATGGTTGAAAAATAATTAATCTTTTATTGTACAAAGACTAATTCTTAGAACTTCATCAAAAGGGATTTTTTTTATCTTACCTTTAATGTTAATGGCTAAATGATCTTTAGCTTTTTCATAAAGTAAACCATTCAGAAATTTTGGTTTTGAATTTTTTTGGTTTAACTCAACATTAACTGGAAAACCCTTAAAAGTTTTGAAGTCTCTTTCTGAGGTTAATTCATCACTGACCCCTTGACTACTAATTTCTAACACATATGAACAATTTAAAAGATTTGATTTTTCTATTTCTTCAGATGCTGGTTTATTAATAAGCGCACAATCATCTAATGATATGTCATCTCCATTAGTTTTTTTTATTATTATTTCGACAAGAATTGGATTTTGATTTGTTCGAATATTCAGATTACACATTTCGAAATCATATGCATGGGCAACTTTTTTTAATAGAATTTCCAGTTTGTTTTTATTATCTTTATTCAAGTTTTATTATTAAAGTTAATTCAATGTTATTTTCACACATTAATTAAGTTTTCTATGTAAAAAATTCAAAAATTTATAATTTATGGATCTAAACAAAATAACAACGATATTATAATTCTTCAATTAGATTTAATACACGACATTAATAGATGTTAGATAAATGAGATTTTTTAATATTAAATTCGTCAAGTTAATCCAAATATTTTTTATTATCTGTTTTTGTTTAGTTAATTTACTTCAAAAAACTGAAGTTTTGGCTTTAAGCCCTTCTGTGAATCATAATTTCGTATCATATGCTGTTAAAAATGTTGGACCTGCAGTTGTTAAAATTGATACTGAAAAACTGGTAGAAAGGCAGCAATTTGATCCAACTTTGCTTGATCCCTTATTAAGAGATTTACTTGGGGATCCAGGAATTAAACCCGATAGAGAGCGAGGGCAAGGTTCAGGAGTTCTCATTAATGAGAATGGTTTGGTTCTTACAAATGCACATGTTGTAGATAGGGTTGATGATGTCTCAGTAACTTTGGCGGATGGAACTATTTGTAATGGTCAAGTTATGGGATCCGATGTTGTTACAGACTTGGCTTTGGTAAAAATTGAATCAAATTATTCTAACTATGCGCCACTTGGAAATTCTGAAGATCTTGAAGTTGGTGATTGGGCAATCGCTTTGGGAACCCCTTATGGTTTAGAAAAAACTGTTACATTGGGCATTATAAGTAGTCTGCATCGGGACATTAATAGTTTAGGGTTTTCAGACAAAAGGCTCGATCTTATTCAAACTGATGCTGCAATAAATCCTGGGAATTCTGGAGGACCACTCATCAATTCAAGTGGTGAGGTTATAGGAATTAATACTTTAGTTAGAAGCGGCCCTGGCGCAGGACTAGGTTTTGCAATACCTATCAACTTAGCTAAAAATGTTTCTGAACAGCTCCTTGAAAATGGAGAAGTTATTCATCCTTATTTAGGCGTTCAATTGATTTCTTTGAATCCAAAAATTGCCAAAGAACATAACCAAGATCCAAATTCAATAGTACAATTACCAGAAAGAAATGGAGCCTTAATTCAATCAGTTATACCTAACAGTCCTGCAGAAAAAGCCGGATTGAGGAGGGGAGACTTGGTAATAGCTGCTGAAAATATCTTAATAGAGGAACCTAAAGCACTGCTAGATGAAGTAGAGAAAGCTCAAATAGGTAAAGTATTTCTCTTGAATGTTTTAAGGGATAACAAAGAGATACAGATAAATATCAAACCAGAACCCCTTCCTGGTTTGACATAAATCCCCCATTGAAATTAAATAATCTATAAAGTTTAGAAAAATTTTGGATTCACAAACTCAAATGAAACAAATAGTTGCTGATGCAGCAATTAAGGAAGTCAAAAGTGACATGATACTCGGATTAGGTTCAGGATCTACAGCTGCTCTTATGATAAAAAGTCTCGCTGATGAAATTCGTTCTGGAAAATTGCAAAATATTAGAGGTGTAGCAACTTCTTTTCAGTCAGAAGTTTTAGCACTCGAACTCGATATTCCAATTATTGACTTAGGTTCAGTTTCGCGGATCGATTTAGCTATTGATGGAGCAGATGAAGTTGATCCAGGATTTCAACTAATAAAAGGTGGGGGTGCATGTCATGTCAGGGAAAAGTTAGTGGCAGCAAAAGCCAACCAATTATTAATTGTTGTTGATGAAACTAAACTTGTTCAAAATTTAAATCTTTCTTTCCCTTTACCTGTAGAAGTTCTTCCAAATGCATGGAAGCATGTTCATGACACGATTGCAGAAATGAATGGTACTTCCAATTTAAGAATGGCTACAAAAAAAGCTGGCCCAGTTGTTACTGATCAGGGAAATTTAATTTTAGATGTATTTTTTAATGGGGGTATTAAAAATCCAAAAGATATTGAAATGTGCATTAACAATATTCCGGGTGTACTAGAAAACGGATTATTTGTTGATCTTGCTGATAGAGTATTGGTTGGCAAAATTGAAAATAATAATCCAGTTGTATACTCTCCTACAAAAGTTAGCTAATTTTTAAATCTAATTTGCACTGAGTTAGCGTGACTATGTAAGCCTTCACTTTTAGCAAGATTTATAATATCAAAACTATTAATTTTTAAACTCTCTTCGCTAAATTCTATTATGGAAGTGTTTTTCATAAAAGTTTCCACTCCTAGAGAACCGCTAAATCTTGAATTGCCCGATGTAGGTAAAGTATGATTTGGGCCGGCCAAGTAATCTCCTACAGCTTCTGGTGTCCATTTCCCTAGAAAAATTGCTCCTGCATTTTCAATCCCCTCGAGCACTTTTTTTTGATCAAAAGCTAAAATTTCTAAGTGTTCTGGTGCAAAGAAATTGCTCAGTTCAATACATAATTCCTGATTTTCGCAAATTACAATTAATCCCCAATTTTTTATTGATTGCATACAAATCTCTTTTCTTGGATGATCATTTATTATTTTATTTATTTCTTCTAAGACTTCTTTAGCTTGATCCTTTGATGTAGTCAGAAGTATTGAGGAAGCTAAAGGATCATGTTCTGCTTGTGCTAGTAAATCAGATGCTATGTGTGTGGTTTGCGCGGTCTTATCTGCAATTATTAATATTTCACTTGGACCTGCTAAGGAATCAATTCCTGTAGAACCATAAATAAGTTTTTTAGCAGTAGTTACATAAATATTCCCGGGCCCTGTTATAACATCAACTTTATTTATTGTATTTGTGCCATATGCTAAAGCTCCAATTGCTTGAGCTCCTCCAATTCTAAAAACTTGATTTATTCCTGATAAGTGCGCTGCAGCTAAAACAGTTTTGTTTATTTTTCCTTCTGCATTGCCAGGAGATACCATTATTATGTCTTTTACTCCTGCTACTTTTGCAGGTATAGCATTCATTAATACAGTACTTGGATAAGCAGCTCTACCTCCAGGAATATAAATTCCTGCAC
Source organism: Prochlorococcus sp. AG-418-G23 (assembly GCA_003214195.1). GTDB lineage: Bacteria > Cyanobacteriota > Cyanobacteriia > PCC-6307 > Cyanobiaceae > Prochlorococcus_A. Next base: position 2,753 of record QCLY01000031.1, on the reverse strand, counting down.
TTTTTACTGGTCTCCATCTTCTTTGGACTTTATCACCATGTTCACCTTCTATAGTGAAAGATGATGGAATTTCTTTTTCATGAAAAATTTTAATTCTTTTGTGAGCTATTTCAAGAGAGCGCTTTAAATTATCATCTATTTCAAGCCATGCATTTTTTAATTCATTCCCGCTGACTTTCATAGGTTTAGGATTGAAACCATCAAATTTTTTTGTATATTTTTCGATAGCTAAATCTCCATCGGTTCTCACTTCTTTAAGTATTTCCGCGACAATTTCACTGATTTTGTTATTGTTATCCGAATTAGTTCTATTAGAGATCCTTTTTAATTCTTGAATGGCCTCATTTTTATTATCTATGATCTTCATATTCTTAATTTTTTCAAATTGAAAGGCTCAAAACTTAATTTAGTACTCCTAACGAAATTATATATTATTGATTAGAAGGCAATCTGTTTGTTATGATAAAAACCTAATTTATTTTTTTTTCATCAGTGGCAAATAACAAATCAGCAAAAAAGAGAATAGAAATTGCTGAAAGAAATCGTTTAATCAATAAATCATATAAATCTACTGTTAGGACTTTGACAAAAAAAACTTTAGAAAGTTGTAAAAATTTTAAAAAAAACCCCAATGACGATAATAAGAATCTAGTAAATATAAGTCTTAATAAAACTTTTAGCTTAATTGATAAAGCGGTTAAAAAAAATGTTTTACATAAAAACAACGGTGCTAATAAAAAATCAAAAATCAATAAAATTGTAAAAACTACTCTTACAACAATATAAAAAAGTAGTTCATAATTATGAGCGATATTAAACTCATAGATTCGCACTGTCATTTGATATTCGAAGATTTCGAGAAAGACCTTGAAGATGTTCTTTTAAGATTGCGCTCAAAAGGAGTAAAAAAATTAGTTCATGCTTGTTGTGAATTTAAAGAAATTCCTAAGTTAAAGAAAATATCCCATAAATTTAATGAAATTTATTATTCAGTAGGTTTGCATCCGCTAGAAGCAAAAAAATGGAAACAAAGCTCTAAACATCATTTAAAAACTGCAGCTCAGGAAGATACAAGAGTTGTTGCTATTGGGGAATTGGGTTTAGATTTTTTTAAAAGTGAAAATCAAGCACAACAAATTGATGCTTTTATCCCACAAATGGAGTTAGCTTTTGAACTCCAATTACCTGTGATTATTCATTGCAGAAACGCGGCTCATGAAATGATTAAATTATGTAATGACCTTTCTAAAAAAGGGAAATGTCCAAAAGGTGTTCTTCATTGTTGGACGGGAACCCCAAAAGAGATGAAGCAATTCTTGGATCTTGGTTTTTATATCAGTTTTAGTGGAATTGTGACTTTCCCAAAAGCACATGAAATTCATGAATGTGCAAGAATTGTTCCTAGAGATAAATACTTAATTGAGACTGACTCCCCCTTTTTAGCCCCTGTTCCTCATAGGGGGAAAAGAAATGAACCTGCATTTGTTGAAAATGTTGCTAATTTTATGGCCGATTTGAGATCTACCAAATTAACAACAATTGCAAAAGAGTCATCAAAGAATGCTGAAGATTTGTTTAATTTTGACTTGATAAGTTGATACAGCAGCTGCTATTATTTAAAATTACTGGAAATTTTTCTTTAATTTTTAGGTTTAACTCTTTCTCCATGAATGGTTTTGTTACCGTGAACTCCATTTTTGAGTTTATTGAATAATTGTTTTTTTGTTGAAATCGAGATTTAATGATTGATTTCATATTAAGAGAAAAGTTAAACACCTAAATATTGAGTAAATTAAAGGTAAATAGTAAATCTCACATAACCTAAGGTTTCTTGGATGAGCAGTAGCGCTTTACAGGTAGCAAAAACAGCTACTTACCTACCAGATTTAGTTGAAGTACAAAGAGCAAGCTTTAAATGGTTTTTGGAAAAAGGTTTAATAGAGGAATTACAAAACTTTTCTCCAATTTCTGACTATACAGGTAAGTTAGAGTTGCATTTTATTGGTGAAGAGTATAGGTTGAAAAGACCTAGACATGACGTTGAAGAAGCCAAAAGAAGAGATGCAACATTTGCCTCTCAAATGTATGTTACCTGCAGGCTGATCAATAAAGAGACTGGCGAAATTAAAGAACAAGAAGTTTTCATAGGCGAATTACCATTAATGACTGAGAGAGGAACTTTTATTATTAATGGTGCCGAACGAGTAATCGTTAATCAGATAGTTAGAAGTCCTGGAGTATACTTTAAAGATGAACAGGATAAGAATGGCCGAAGAACTTATAATGCTAGCGTTATTCCTAATAGAGGTGCATGGTTAAAATTTGAGACGGACAAAAATAATTTACTGTTCGTAAGAGTTGATAAAACTAGAAAAATTAATGCTCATGTTCTCATGAGAGCAATGGGACTTTCTGATAATGATGTTATTGATAAACTCAGACACCCTGAGTTTTATCAACATTCAATTGAATCAGCAAATGATGAGGGTATAAATTCAGAGGATCAGGCGTTGCTTGAGCTATATAAGAAGCTAAGACCTGGTGAGCCACCCTCTGTTTCTGGTGGGCAACAGCTATTGTATAGTAGATTTTTTGACCCTAAAAGATATGATTTAGGAAGGGTTGGTAGATATAAAATAAATAAAAAGTTGAGGCTTACAGTTCCTGATGATGTGAGAACACTTACCCATGAAGATGTACTTTCAACGATTGATTATTTAATTAATTTAGAACTGGATATTGGAGGTGCGAGT
>QCLY01000030.1 GCA_003214195.1 Prochlorococcus sp. AG-418-G23 | reverse complement strand
ATAGTCCGCATTTTCTTAACTGCAAGTTTAGTTTTTCGTTTACTTCAATTTCATTAGCCAAAAAAAGTGATTTATAGGATATTATTCCAATTTTTTCGCCTTTTTCAGTTTTCCAATCATACAAATAAGGATCTGAATAAAAAGAAATCTTCAGAAACTTATCAGGAATTAATGTTTCATTTATTTTTAGATAATTTAAACAATTAAGAAATTTTCTATAATTAACCAGTCCTCCAGATCTTAGTAATTTAGAAATATTTAATGCTAAATCTTTGTCTATACTACTTATTTCACATAAGGATACTTCATGATCAATAGTACCTGATAGGATTAATAGCTTCCTTGTTTTATCTACTGCTTGCCAATTTAAAAGTTGTTCAATTCCATAGTTCCATGAACCTTTATCTCCGAATAATCTTAATATGACTACTTTTGCATAATTAATTGTTTTTAATAGATAATTATCTACTTGAGCTGAAGAATTTAAATTAGAAATTTCTAAAGCTCTAATATTATTTTTTAATGAAGCAAATTCTTTTTCTAACAATAAGTTTGATAAAATATTTAAATCTGCTTTGACACTTGTTATATAAATAAAATCTGCAACTGGTTGCTCTATTAAATCATCCTTATTCTTTTCATTTCCTGCTATATTTATTATCCTGTGCATTTTTATATATAAATAAGGTTTAGAATATGTAAGTAGGATAAAACAAGTTTACCTTAATTAAATAAATTGAATATGCATGAATTTCTTCCATACGCCTGGTTCGAAGGTAAATGTATTCCATTTAAAGAAGCAAAAATATCAATAGCTACTCATGCATTACATTATGGTACTGCTGCATTTGGAGGAATGCGTGCGATACCTAACCCTACAAACAAAGATGAATTTCTCTTGTTTAGAACAGATAAACATATAAAAAGATTATCTCAAAGTGCAAAATTACTTTTAACTGATATTTCTGAAGAATATATTTTTAAAGCCTTAGAGGAAGTAATAAAAAGAAATAAGCCAGATAAACCTATTTATATTAGACCATTTGTATATACAAGCGATTTAGGTATAGCTCCAAGGTTACACAATATTGAAACAGATTTCTTTATTTATTGTATTGAACTAGGAGATTATTTATCCCCAGATGGTGTTTCATGTAGGATGAGTAGTTGGACCAGACAAGAAGATAGATCTCTCCCATTGCGAGGAAAAATAAGCGGAGCTTATATTACAAGTTCATTAGCTAAAACAGAAGCTAGTTTATCGGGTTTTGATGAAGCCTTGCTATTAAATTCAAGTGGTAAGGTAAGCGAAGCTAGTGGTATGAATTTATTTATTGTGAGAAATGGAGACTTAATTACTCCCGGCGTTGATCAAGATATACTTGAGGGGATTACTAGATCTAGTGTAATTGAATTAGCAAAATCTTTTGGAATAAATGTAATTGAAAGGCCTGTTGATAAAACAGAATTATTAATAGCAGATGAAGTTTTTCTAACTGGTACAGCAGCTAAAATTACACCAGTTAAAAAAATTGAATCAAGTGAATTAAATATTGAAAGACCAATAATGAACAAATTAAAAAGTAAGCTTATAGAAATAACAGAAGGACGTTCTCAAGACTATGATAATTGGGTAACAAGAATTTCTCTAAAATAAATTAATTCTACATAAAAATGGAATCTTTCAGAACCTATTTAAATAGAGATGAAAAGCCATTAATAATTTTTGACGGGGGTACTGGAACATCTTTCCAGAACTTAAATCTTACTGCAGAGGATTTTGGAGGGAAAGAATTAGAGGGTTGTAATGAAAACCTTGTTTTAACCTCACCAATGGTGGTTGAAAAGGTTCATAATTCATTCTTAGAAGCTGGTTGTCATGTTATAGAAACTAATACTTTTGGAGCCTCATCAATAGTTCTTGATGAATATGATATTGCGGATAAGGCATATGAGATAAATAAAAATGCTGCATTAATAGCAAAAATAGCTGCTGCCAAATATGCATCAGTAGATAAGCCAAGGTTTGTTGCTGGCTCAATTGGACCTACTACTAAATTGCCCACATTAGGACATATAGATTTTGATGAATTAAAGCAATCGTATAAAGAACAAATATATGGTCTTACAGATGGAGGAGTTGATCTTCTTTTAATTGAAACTTGTCAAGATGTATTACAAATTAAATCTGCATTATTAGCGACTAAAGAAGTACTTGAGATTAAAAATATAGATATACCTATAATGGTATCTATAACAATGGAAACAACAGGTACTATGCTTGTTGGATCTGACATCGCCTCAGCTTTAACAATATTAGAGCCATTTAATATAGATATCCTTGGACTGAATTGTGCAACCGGTCCAGAACAAATGAAAGAACATATTAAATATTTGTCTGAAAATTCACCTTTCGCTATAAGTTGTATTCCCAATGCAGGTCTACCTGAAAATATTGGTGGTGTTGCTCACTACAGATTAAAGCCAATAGAATTAAAGATGCAGTTAATGAATTTTATATATGACTTTAAAGTTCAATTAATAGGTGGATGTTGCGGGACAACACCTGAACATATTAAATATCTTTCTTCAATAATCGATGAAATTACTCATAACGAAAGATCTGACAAAATTGGTAATAACAATTTAAGAGGTTATATTCCTTCTGCATCATCAATATATAATTCTGTACCGTACAAACAAGACAATTCTATATTAATTGTAGGAGAAAGGTTAAATGCAAGTGGATCTAAAAAAGTAAGGGAGTTATTGAATAACGACGATTGGGATGGACTAGTTGCAATTGCCAAGCAACAACAAAAAGAAAATGCACACGTTCTTGATGTGAATGTTGATTATGTGGGGAGAGACGGAGTAAAAGATATGAAAGAAATAACTTCACGACTAGTTACCAATATAAATTTACCATTAATGATTGACTCTACAGATGCTGACAAAATGGAAAGTGGATTAAAGTCAGCTGGTGGTAAATGTATTATAAATTCAACCAATTACGAAGACGGAAATGAAAGGTTTGATCAAGTACTAAATTTAGCCTTAGGGTATGGTTCAGGACTTGTTGTAGGAACTATTGATGAAGATGGAATGGCAAGAAATGCAGATAAAAAATATAATATCGTAAAACGAGCGCTTAATAGAACCAGAGAATGTGGCTTGTCAGATTATGAGCTATTTTTTGATCCATTAGCTCTGCCAATATCTACTGGGATAGAAGAAGATAGATTAAACGCTAAAGAAACAATTACTGCTATAACAAAAATACGTGAAAATTTCCCAGATATTCATATCATACTTGGTATATCAAATATTAGTTTTGGTCTTTCCCCGTTATCAAGAATTAATCTAAATTCAATATTTTTAGATGAATGCATTAAAGCAGGATTGGATTCTGCTATCATCGCTCCAAATAAAATATTGCCATTATCAAAGATTTCTCAAGAAACTAAAAAGCTATGCTTAGATTTGATATATGACAAAAGAGAATTTGAAAATGATATTTGTATTTATGATCCATTAGTAGAATTAACAAAGGCTTTTCAAGATTTATCTATTCAAGATTTCAAAAAAGCATCTTCAGATAATAAAAACCTAACTCTAGAAGAAAGTCTAAAAAATCATATTATTGATGGAGAAAAAATAGGTTTAGAGGATCAATTAAATAAAGCGTTAAAAAAATATAAACCTCTTGAAATAATTAATACTTTTTTACTTGATGGGATGAAAGTTGTAGGAGATTTATTTGGTTCAGGTCAAATGCAACTACCATTTGTACTCCAATCAGCAGAAACAATGAAATTTGCTGTTTCAATTCTAGAACCACATATGGAAACAGTAGATGAAAACATTTCAAATGGAAAACTCTTAATTGCTACTGTCAAAGGTGATGTTCATGATATTGGAAAAAATTTGGTGGACATAATACTTACAAATAATGGTTATGAAGTTATAAATCTTGGAATAAAGCAAGATGTTTCAGCAATTATAGATGCACAAAAGAAGCACAATGCAGATTGCATCGCTATGAGCGGATTACTTGTTAAATCAACTGCATTTATGAAAGATAATTTAGAGGCTTTTAACAATGAAGATATTAGTGTACCAGTAATATTAGGAGGCGCAGCCTTAACCCCAAAATTTGTAAATGAGGACTGTAGCAAAATTTATAACGGGAAAATATTGTACGGAAAAGATGCGTTCACTGATCTTAAATTCATGAATGAATATATGGATAATAAAAGAAAGGGTAATTGGTCAAATACAGAGGGGTTCATTAACAATGATGGTATAAATATTAATTTAGCCTCATCAAAAGCCAACTCTCAAGCTGTTAAAAATTCAACATCTATAGACATAGAGACTTCTAAATTAAATTTAAAAGAAGATTTTATAAGATCTAAATTTATAAATGAAGAAGAACCAATTCAATCTCCCTTCCTGGGAACAAAAGTCTTGAAAGAAGTTGATATAGATTTAAATAAGTTAATTTTTTATTTAGATACAAAAGCTCTTTTTAGCGGACAATGGCAATTAAAAAAAGGAAAAAACCAAAGCGTAGAGGAATACAATAACTACTTGGATTTATACGCTAAACCATTGTTGGATAAATGGTTAGAAATAATTATAGAAAAAAAACTTATCTCACCCAAAGCAGTCTATGGATATTTTAGATGTGGGAGAAATGATAATAGTGTTTTCTTATTTGATGATAGATCATTAAATAAAATTTCCCAATTTAATTTTCCAAGACAAAAATCTGGGAATAATCTATGCATAGCCGATTTCTATTGTGATTTAAAAAATGATAAACCGATAGATATATTTCCTATGCAAGCAGTAACGATGGGCAATATTGCTAGTGAATATTCTCAAAAATTATTTAAAGAAGATAGATATAGCGATTATTTAATATTCCATGGTCTTACAGTGCAATTAGCAGAAGCTTTAGCTGAGTATGTCCATGCATTAATTCGCATTGAATGCGGTTTTATGACTGAAGAACCAGACAAAATTAGAGAAATACTAGCTCAAAAATATAGAGGAGCTAGATATTCTTTTGGTTATCCTGCATGTCCAAAAGTATCTGATTCAAACATACAATTATCATTGTTGGATGCAAAAAGAATAAACTTGACCATGGATGAATCTGAACAACTTCATCCAGAACAAAGTACTACAGCTATTATTTCACTACACTCAAAAGCTAAATATTTCAGCGCTTAGGCTAAATCATTAGTTGTTTTCTAAATATTCAATAATTTCTTCCTGTAGTTCTTCCATCGTTTCATTATCACCCAAATCAATTCCTTCACCCGCGGCATCCTGTGTTAACTCAAGATAATATGAAGCACCATCACTAGATAAAAATTCTAATGCGGAAGTTTCATCACTATCTTTAAAAGCTTTATAAAGAGCTTTAAATGCTATGTTTTCAGTAAAGTCCCAATCCATAATGAAAAAAACCTTATTAGAATTATTACCTCCTTACCCCCCATACTCGTCAACCTTTTTTAAAGAAATGATGGTATTTTATTATTATTAAAAAAACTATGACCATAAATAATCAAGATCAGTTAAATGTCCTTGGAGAAAAAATTGAGATTTGTAGTTGCACACCTATGACAGGGTGGTTCAGAGATGGATTATGCAACTATGATAAAAATGATGGAGGTAATCATTCCATATGTTGCGTAATGGATGATAATTTCTTGAAATATAGTAGATCACAAGGTAATGATTTAATAACCCCAATGCCTATGTATTCTTTCCCAGGACTAAAGAATGGTGATCATTGGTGTATCTGTCTTGATAGGTGGAAGCAAGCATTATTAGACGGTCTTGCACCAAAAGTCATATTAGAATCAACGAATATTGTAGTCTTAGAATCAGTACCTCTTGAAAAATTGAAAGAATATCAATTTACTATAAAGTAATTACAATTTTAATTTTTTTAAATGATTATGTTAATTTTTTTTAAATGAGTTTAGAAATATATTGGAAAAAAGCACTAGAACAAACTCGATTATCCATTGATGATGAATCATTATATCCTCTCAAAACTGATATTATTACAAGAGATTTGTATAAAAAAGACGACTTCATAATTAGGAAACTCGATACTTCAAAATTTAATAAAAGAAAAATTTATGGTCCTAAGCAAAATCCATTTTGCCCATGGGAAAAGATACTAGAAATTGATAAAATTGGAAATTATCATCAACTAATATTAAATAAGTACCCTGTACAAAAAGGTCATATTTTACTTATTACAAATCAGTGGAAACCACAAAATGGATGGTTAGATATTAAAGATTGGAGTGCGATCAAACAAGTTAATAAAGATACTAGTGGATTATGGTTTTTCAATAGTTCCCCTATAGCAGGTGCAAGTCAACCTCACAGGCATTTTCAACTTCTGCGTAGATCTAATGGTGAGATATCCTGCCCTAGAGAAAAGTGGTTTTTAGAGATGAACTCATATCAAGATCTAAATAGTAAGCTAAAAAAAAATATTATTGTATCCAAATTTAATTTTTTAGAAAATTCATCATCTCTTTTTGAATTTTATTTAGAATTATGCAAGAAATTAGGCCTTGGGGACCCTATTAGTGATAAAAAACCGAGATATCCATACAATATCTTAATAACTAATAAATGGATCGCAATTATAAAGAGAAAAAAAGATCATATTCATGGTTTTAGTATTAACGGTTTAGGATTTGCAGGATATCTTTTAGTAACTGAAAAATCAAATATTAATTATCTAAAAAAATTTGGCCCAGAAAAACTTTTAGAAAGTTTTGTATGAAAACTAACTAGTTACTTCAATTTCTTTATCTCTGCTTATTTGGCTTTCTAGAACTTCTATAGATGCTGTTACGGATGCAATTTTACGTTCAAGTGAATCCTTTATATAATTGAGCATTTCTAATTTTTTTTGTTGATAGAGACTCTTTTTTTCTTTAGATGACTTGAAATAACAATTAAACATTTTTGTTTTTATTATAAAAAGATACTTAATTGACTTGTGACATGAAAATAAATTGGTTTTAATTTAAAAACAATATTCTGTATGGACTTTCAATTTTTTTTTGAATAAAATTAAATAAATTCTAAACTATTCCAGATAATATTATTGAATATTCCTGAAAATTCAAATACAAAAAGAATTTCAATTGATTTACCTGTGGAATTAATTTCCAGGTTTGATCAATTACGAAAAGAGTGGGGATTTAAAGCAAGAGGACCTGTAATAGAAAAGATACTTAAAGAACTTCTAAAAGAAGATGATTTACTACCAAAGAACCAACAGCAAGAAATAGACTTTAACGAAAAGAAGAATAATGAAGATTTAAATATTGATGAAGATACTGCATTGGTATTAATTAAATCAGAAATTAAAAAAGACATTAAGAATGAAGAAAATGAAATATCTTTAAAAGAAAGAGTTTCAAATAACGATCAATATAAAGAAAAAGTCAACTCAAACATAAGCCTTCCCAATTTTATTGAAAAAAAAGTAAAGAATCTAAGAAGAAGTATTAATAGTGAAAAATTAAAGGGTAATATTAACGATTTTCAAATTAATACCATTAAAGAATCTGAATTAATAAAATGTAGAATTGAGTTAATTAGTCATTGGAAAACCTTATATGGATCAGTTCCTAATGATCATATAGTGGAAGCATCGATGGATTGGTTTGGAAACGATATATGGCCAAATCTTGATGGAACCGAAAATCTACCCTTTACATGGAGTGCCGCTAATAAATTAATGTCAGAATTATGCCCATTTTGGATAAAGAAAAATCCATCCCTTGAAATTGTATTATTAATGATTGGCGTTTTAGAAGACCCTTTTGCTACATCAGATTTGATAAACAGAATACCAACACTTATGAGAAGGTTTGTAAGTAGATTTAAGCGAAATAATAGATCAAATTCATTTGAAACCTTGGACTCAACAATGACAGTACATGGAGCACTTAAATTATTAAATTTATCAACAACCGCTGGATCAGCGCATACGTTCCGTAAAATTAGGGAGGCCTATAAAACAATAGCCTTAGAGACACATCCAGATGCTGGAGGGTCAACAGATCAAATGAGGAAACTAAATGAAGCGTATCAATTGCTAAAAAATCTATATAAAAATTAGTATATTTATTCTTATATAAGACTAATTCTAAGTCTATACAATAGTCTCATATTAGATTGGTAAGAAAGTAAAATTAATTATCACTAATAATAATTTTTATTCAAATTTATGAAAACAAAAAATTATGAACATATGAAAAAAAATTTAGAAAAAATATTTGAAAATTTCTTTGTATAATAGTTCTTATATGAGACTTATTATTAGTCTATTACATAGTCTATTATTAGATAAGTAAGATAATGTTATTTATCAATTTATATAGACCAAGCCTAAATATTTTAGTTTTCGAAAACTAATATTTGATTAATATATCTAAATAACAAGTCCTATTAATGTCCAATAAAAAAATAATATCAAAAAAGTATTGGCATGACTTGTTTACTTGCTAACCTGTACTGCCTTAAAGACAGTACTACTTAACTTGTAGCTTTTGTACAGCAGTTTGTTTATCAATACTAGGAATATCGCTTAATCCGTTTGCATCAAACCAGGGGGCATTAGCCCAATCAAACCCTTCTCCAAATGTATTATCAGGTGCGGGTATGTACCAATGGCATGAAGCGTCAGGAACATCTACTGAACATTTTGACCAATCATCCGACCATTGGGGGACCTGTACCCATAGCACTGAAGATAGTAATAGAGATAATAGATTGATCATGTACTTAATAATACAACATTTATTAGTTTTATAGGATTATCGCTTGTCTTATATGAGAATCTTATCAAGACTAGATTCTAGTCTCATATAAGATTAATTATACAATTAATTCCTTAATTTGGTGTTGAAAAATTTTTCTACATTAGAAATAATATTTGAATGTATTGATGTAATATCGGATTCCAGTAAAGTTTTTTCTTTATCTCTATAAGTTAATCTAAATGTATAACTTACATGATCATTTCCAAGTTTAATATCTTCAAAAACATCAACTAAACTTACATCCTCTAGTAGATTTTTTCCTGTTTTTCTAATCTGTGATGTTATTTCGCTAATTAAAAATTTCTTACTGAAAACAAAATTTATATCCCTTTCTATTTTCGGAACAATTGGGTATTGCTTAAATATTGGAATCCATTTATTTTTTCTTGTGCTAGCTCCCAAAAGGTTAACTACATTTATGCTAAATAAATAAACTTTTTTTAATGACTTCTTCTCTAGTATTAATTTGGGGTGAATTTCACCAAAATATCCAGCATCTTTCCCTTCAATAATTAATTTTGCTGTTCTTCCTGGATGTAGGAAATCTATTGTATCAATAGGTTTATCATCAATTTTTATATTCAAACATGATAAGGCTTCATTTAACTTTCCTCTAGCTTGAAAATAATTAAGATCGTTATCCTTGCCCGAATTTACCCATTTTCCAAATTTTCTATTGCCATAAATTGCACCATTCAGAACTTCTTCTTGAGTCAACTCATTATTCTTATGAAAAATATTTCCAATTTCAAATATAAAACAACTTGTTTGTGCAGCTTTTATATTACGGTTTACTATTTCCAAATGTTCTTTCCAGATATTATCTCTTAGACAGCTAGTTTCTAATAACAAAGGATTGGAAATCTTTATAAGTGTTTCATTATCTTCCGGAACAAGAGAGTAGCTAAGAACTTCGTAAAAACCATTTTCGGTAAAACCATTTTTTACTTTTCTCAATGCCAATTGTTCTGAAGACAATTTTCCAGGCTTAATTGGATTAGGAAGGTTCAAGTCGAATTTGTCATATCCTATTAATCTCGCAATTTCCTCAATTAAATCTATTTCTCTTATTAAATCTTGTGATCTATGAGGAATTACTGCTACATCCCAACCATATGCTTTATTCTTTAGGTCACAACCTATAAGTGTTAATTTATCAATTATTTCAGTATCAGATAAATTTCTTTTTTCAAATTGATCGTTGATGATTAATGGACCAAGAATTTTATATATTCGATTCCTCCTTAATTTAATAAAACTATCCTCATCATTTTGTAAATTCGAAGTATTGATGGTTGGTAAATTAATAGAAAAATATTCTTCTAAAAGATTAATAGCTCTGGTAACTGCATTTATTGTACTTTTTGGTGAAATCCCTTTCTCATATCTGCTGCTAGATTCTGTTCTTATTCCAAGTGCCTTTGAAGATTTTCTTATAGTAACTGGATTAAAAACAGCTCCTTCAAGATAAATAGAAGATGTAGTATTGGTTACGGAAGTCTCTAAGCCACCTATAACCCCAGCAATAGCAACAGGCTTATCGCAACAAGTAATTACTGTAATATTTTCATTTAATTCATATTTTTTACCATCTAAACAAACAAGGTTTTCGTAATCTTTAGCTTTTCGTACAGAGAAGTCTTCTGGACAAACTTCTTTTCCAATTAACTTTGTTAGTTTTTCTTTATCAAATGCATGCAAAGGTTGTCCTTGTTCTAGAAGAATATAGTTTGTTAAATCAACTAGAAGATTAATCGATTTTATTCCTGATTTTTCTATACGCTCTTTAAGCCATTTTGGCGATAATATATCTCCATCTACTCCATCAATACAGCTTATTGTATATATAGAATCAGCAGTTATAGCTTCTGGGCAAAGTTTAATTCCTTTAAGTAGATTAATATTGTATTTATGGTTTAATTCTGGAAAATTTAATCTGGATTCTAAAAGAGCTGAAATTTCTCGGGCTATACCCATAACCGACATTCCGTCAGGTCTATTAGCAGTAATGGCTAAATCATATATAAAATCATTTAATTCAAGTAATTCAGACCCTGGAGTGCCCAATTCATATTTTGTGGCTAATTCTTCATCAATGATCTCTATCCCTTCGCTAGAGTCTTCTAATCCTAGTTCCTGCAGAGAGCATATCATTCCTTCACTTATAACACCTCTAATTTCACTTCTTTTAATAGTTAAATCAACTGCTTTTAATTTCGCACCGACAGTAGCAACATAAACATAAATATTTGGTTTAATATTACGAGCACCACATATAATTTGTAAATTCTTTGATGTACCAATATCGACTTGACAAATTGAGAGTTTGTCAGATCCTTCGTGTTTAAAAACTGATAAGACCTTACCTAAAACAACACCATTTACATTTTCTGAACAATCCTCTAATGATTCAACCTCAAATCCACCAATTGACAATTTCTCAGAGAGATCTTCAGGAGTACAAGTAATTTCTACTAAATTTTTCAGCCAATTTTGAGAAACTTTCATATATATTTTTTAATCAATGATGATAAAAGAAATGAGTATATCTTCAAAAAAGTTTGTTGAAGATGTACAATAGAAAATTATACAATAAAGTATTAATTAAAATGGCTAAAAAAGGGACAAGAGTAGTAGTGACCCTGGAATGTACTGAAGCTAGGACAAGCACAGATCCTAAGAGATCAAACGGTGTCTCGAGATATACTACTGAAAAGAATCGTAGAAATACAACTGAAAGATTAGAACTAAAAAAGTTTAATCCTCATTTAAACAGAATGACAATTCACAAAGAAATAAAATAATTAAATCAATTCAAATCAAATTTAATCATGCCTAATTCAATTTTTAAAAAACAATTATCACCTATCAAACCTGGAGATCCTATTGACTATAAGGATGTAGAACTATTAAAGAAATTCATAACTGAGAGGGGTAAAATCCTACCTAGGAGGATGACAGGTTTAACCTCTAAGCAACAAAGAGACCTTACATTAGCTGTAAAAAGAGCCAGAATTGTAGCTCTTTTGCCTTTCGTAAATCCAGAAGGTTAATTTCATATTGAATATAGTTTGCACTATGATTTAATATCTCAATTATTTGAAAGATTTAACTAATTTAAAAACA
>QCLY01000029.1 GCA_003214195.1 Prochlorococcus sp. AG-418-G23 | reverse complement strand
TGCTCCTCAAGCAAATGGATCAGTAATGATTGAGTGTGGAGACACCTCATTATTAGTTACAGCAACAAAAACTACCAAAAAAGAAGCTTCAGACTTTTTACCTTTAATATGTGACTACGAGGAAAAACTATATGCTGCGGGAAGAATCCCTGGCGGGTTCATGAGAAGGGAAGGACGTCCACCAGAAAGAGCAACTTTAATTTCAAGATTAATTGACAGACCAATGAGGCCTCTTTTCCCGGCATGGATGAGAGATGAAATTCAGATAGTTGCTTCCTGTCTCTCTCTGGATGAAAGGGTACCTGCAGATGTTTTAGCTGTTACAGGTGCTTCGATTGCAACTTTACTTGGAGAGATACCATTTCACGGCCCCATGGCTGCAGTTAGAGTTGGGCTCATAGGGGATGATTTTATCTTAAATCCAAGCTATAGAGAAATAGAAAAAGGTGACCTAGACATAGTTGTTGCAGGTTCTCCTGACGGCATTGTAATGATTGAAGCGGGGGCTAATCAATTATCAGAACAAGATACAATCGAAGCTATAGATTTTGGTTATGAGGCGGTGACTGAACTTATTAAATCTCAAGAAGATTTATTAAAAGATTTAGGAATAAAACAAGTTAAGCCTTCAAATCCAGAGGAGGATAAAACATTAGCTACCTATTTAGAAAAAAACTGTTCTAAACAAATTGACCTAATCCTAAAGAAGTTCGATCAATCTAAAGAGGAAAGAGATATAGAACTTGATAAAGTAAAGCTCGAATTAGAGAGCAAAATTGAATCTCTAAAAGACGATAACCATTTAAAAGTATTATTATCAGAGAACGAAAAATTACTAAACTCTGATTTTAAAAAACTCACAAAAAAATTAATGAGATCACAAATCATTAATGATGGTAAAAGAGTTGATGGACGTGATTTAGATGAAGTAAGAAAAATCTCAGCATCCGCTGGAATACTTCCAAAAAGGGTTCATGGGTCTGCACTATTTCAAAGGGGGTTGACTCAAGTTTTATCTACTACAACATTAGGCACTCCAAGTGATGCACAAGAGATGGATGATTTGAATCCAAATTCTGAAAAAACTTATCTACATCACTACAATTTTCCACCTTATTCTGTTGGAGAAACTAGGCCAATGAGGACGCCCGGCCGAAGAGAAATTGGCCATGGTGCACTCGCTGAAAGAGCAATAATTCCAGTGCTTCCAGGCAAAGAAACCTTTCCATATGTATTACGAGTGGTCAGCGAAGTCTTAAGTTCAAATGGATCAACTTCAATGGGGTCTGTTTGTGGCAGTACTTTATCATTGCTTGACGCTGGAGTCCCTCTAAAGGCTCCTGTAAGTGGTACTGCAATGGGTCTAATTAAAGAAGGCAAAGAAATTCGTATACTTACTGATATTCAGGGTATAGAGGATTTCCTTGGAGATATGGACTTTAAAGTTGCAGGAACAGAGAAAGGTATTACGGCACTTCAAATGGATATGAAAATCACTGGATTACCAGTTTCTATTATTTCTGATGCTATTAAAAAAGCGCGTCCTGCAAGGATTCATATTTTAGAAAAAATGCAAGAAGCAATTGATAAGCCTCAAGAATCATTATCTCCACATGCTCCAAGGCTTTTAAGTTTCAGAATTGATCCTGAGTTGATTGGAACTGTGATAGGACCAGGTGGAAGAACTATTAAAGGGATCACTGAAAGAACAAATACCAAAATAGATATAGAAGATGGAGGAATTGTAACTATTGCTTCTCATGACGGTGCTGCTGCTGAAGAAGCTCAAAAGATAATAGAAGGATTAACAAGAAAAGTTCACGAAGGTGAAATTTTCTCTGGGGTAGTAACAAGAATTATTCCGATTGGAGCATTTGTTGAAATCCTCCCTGGGAAGGAAGGAATGGTCCATATCTCTCAATTATCTGAAGCGAGAGTTGAGCGTGTAGAAGATGTTGTAAGACAAGGAGATGAAGTTACAGTAAGAGTAAGAGAAATAGATAGCAGAGGAAGAATAAACTTAACATTAAGAGGAGTTGCACAAAACGGTGGCATGTCTTATCCAGATCCAACGCCCACTCCAGTCGCGCCTCTCAGTTAAGACTCATCACGATAGATATCATATTCTTTTATTATTTCTTTTATCTTTAAACAAATACTTGCATGCATCATCAAGTCATTCGTAGCAACTATAGTTCCTCCATGCTCAAAATTTGATTTACCATAAGATAAATCCTCATTATCAATATTTGTGATTGCTCCTCCAGCGGCTTTTAATATAGCTTCTGGAGCTGAAAAATCCCAATCTTTTGGTGCACTTTTTCCTGGCAAGCTTAAGCTTATATATATATCACTTTCCCCTCTTATTATTGATGCGATCTTGCACCCAATACTTCCCATTTTTTTAATTTCTTTGAAACCAACTTTATCGATAAGGTTGTTTAGAGTTGGATTACTATGATTTTCACTTGTTACGATTATCATATCTTTAAGATTTTTTTTCTTAACCAACGATGGTGATATTGAATGTTTTCCTTTTCTTTCACACCAAATCTTCTTGCCATCTGAAATCCATAATTCTTCTCTCTCAGGAATTAAAACGAACCCTAAATAAGGTTTTTGTTTATAATTCAAGGCTAAGTGCATTGCATAGTTACCTGTCCCTTGGATAAAATCTTTTGTTCCATCTAGAGGGTCAAGAACCCAAAGCCAATCGGAATCTTCATAACAGTTTTTTAATTCTATCTTCACATTTTCTTCACTTAGAATTTTCCAATTTACATTTTTATAATTTTCATTAATCCTTTGAATAATTAGATCATTAACTTCTAAATCAGCTTTAGTTACCGGCTCTTCATTATTATTTTTTAGAATAATGTTCTTATCTTCCTTATTTTTTAGTATTTTAGAGTAGTGAAGTAAGATTTCGGAGGCTTCCCAACTGATAATCTTCAAATCATCAATAAGATTGTTTATTTCTACACCGGAAGGTAATTTGATCACTAAATGAATCTTAAAACATCATTTTCTCATAAAAGCAAAGAACCTCAAAGTGGTTTTTTATATGTTGTTGGTACGCCTATAGGGAATTTAGAAGATCTCTCTTCAAGAGCACTAAATATTCTTAAAAATGTATCTCTCATAGCTTGTGAAGACACTAGACAAACAAAAAAAATAATGAAAAGATTTGAATTTAGCAATAATCTTGTAAGTTTTAATAAACATAATTCTTTTAATAAAATTCCAAGAATAATTAATGAACTTAATGCTGGTAAATCATTAGCTTTAGTAAGTGATGCTGGCATGCCAAGCATATGTGACCCTGGGGAAGATCTCATAGTTGAAGCGAAATCAAGAGGAATAGAGATAATTTGTATACCTGGACCTTGCGCAGCTATAACTGCCCTTGTAGCTAGTGGATTTCCATCTTCTAAATTTACTTTTGAGGGTTTCCTTCCCAAAAAAAAGGGTGAAAGAGAAAAAATTCTTCTAGAAATTAGTAAAAATGAAAAAACTTCAATACTATTTGAATCGCCGCATCGCCTGAAGCAATTATTATTTGAGTTAAAAAAGACCTTTGGAGGTGAAAGAGAAATTAAAATATCTCGTGAATTAACAAAAAAATTTGAAGAGCATATTGGGAATAATATTCAAGATGTTATCCAACACTTTGAAGGGAAAGAAGTAAAAGGGGAAATTACTGTTGTAATAAAAGGAATAAATAATAAAAAGAAAAAATCTGAGCTCAATAAATTTGAATTAAAAAAAGAGCTCACTGACCTAATTAATGCCGGCATGAGCCTATCACAAGCATCTAAGTACCTAGCTAAAAAATATAATCTGGCAAAAAGCGTAATCTACAGCTTATATTAGAATTAATTTATTTGGTTTGCAAAATGTTATTTCAATTAAAAAGATTAATTTTTATTTTGACGTTTAATATTTCTTTATTTTTACTTTTAATGATTGGGATACAAAATAGTTCAAGCAAGAAAAAAGTGAATCTATTTTTTAACGACACAATAGCTTTACCAATAAGTTTTATAGTTGGAATTAGTTTTATTAGTGGTTCGTTGACAGGTAATCTAATTAGTTTAGATTTAAACAATAAAAACTAATTTCTTAGTTATAAGGCGATCAATTTATCAACACCAACGATTCTAGAAATACCCTTATTCAACAGCTGAGGGGCGGCAAGTTTAAAAACATTTGTATTGGGAACTTTTATTATTTTTTGTTCTTTATTGCAATATCTTTTAGCTAGTTTTAAATCAAAATAAATTTCAATAGTTTTTCTATTTAATTCATCTTGAGAAAGGAACTGCCACTCAGGATATTCTTTCAGATATTTTGTTGTTAATTCAATTTTTTTATCTACAACCATATAAACAACATTAGGTAAGTCTACATCTGAAATATGTATAGAAGCTAAATCTTTCTGCGGCAAATTATCTATTTCATAATCGAGCGGGGCAATTTCCAAAAATTGATTTTGAGAAATCCTTTCTTCATTAAAGTTATTACCATTAGAAGCTTCATTATTGTTATTAGTCTTAAAATATATTTCATCAACTTCTGAACTTGCAGTAGCATTTTTAGAGGTATTTTTCTTCGAAAAAGATTTATTTAACGACTTATTCTTCTCAAGGATCTCTTTATATTTTTTTTCTCCAAAATATTTTTTTAAATTTCTTATTATTGTTAATTTTGTACAATTAAGTAAGTTTGATAAGTAATCAATATTTTTACCTTGATTAAAATTTCTTATTATTTCCTCTTTTTGATTATTTGTAAGTCTTTTAGACAAAATTAAAATGGTAGATTAATCATATTCTATAAGTTGAGGTGTTGAAATTTAATTTTTGAAATTATCTTTAGTATTATAAAAACTTGAAAAAAAACTATTATTTTTGTTTTTAGTATATGCTAGTCAGATATAATAGGTGAATGCTTCCTTAGCTCAGCTGGATAGAGCAACTGCCTTCTAAGCAGTGGGCCGCAGGTTCGAATCCTGCAGGAAGCGTAATCTAATTTTAAAAAATAATTTATTCAGTTACCAAATCCAATCTGCCAAAATTTTAAATCAGTTTTTTTTATAAGATTATTATTAATTACAGACCTAGTATCAAAAAGCCACGCAGGTTTTCTCATTTTATTTGATAAAGACTGCAGATCCAAGTTCTTATATTCATCCCAATCTGTAAGAATTAAAATTGCATCTGCATTTAAAACAGCGGCATTTATTTCTTTCTCTATACATACTTTTTCCTGAAGATCATAATTGATATCGTTAAAACCTAAGCTCTGCAAAATAACATTTGACTCAACTTTTGGATCATGTATAGATAAAAAGGCTCCCTCTCTCAATAAATCATTACAAATATTTATTGCAGGAGATTCACGGGTGTCATTAGTATTTGCTTTAAAAGCGAAACCAAAAATTGCAATTTTTTTGTTAGCCAGATTCCCATAAAGTTTTTCGACTATAATTTTATAGATTCTATTTTGCTGCCAACTATTTATTTTTATTACACTTTCCCAAAAGTCTCCAACCTCATCCAATCCATAATATCTAGTTAAATAAACAATATTTAAGATATCTTTTTTAAAGCAGCTTCCTCCAAATCCTGGGCCTGCATTTAAAAATTTATTACCTATTCTGCTATCCATGCCAATGGCTTTAGAAACTTCCTTAACATTTGCACCAGTAGATTCACATATGGCTGAAACCGTATTTATTGAACTTATTCTTTGAGCTAAAAATGCATTAGCCATTAATTTTGAAAGTTCACTACTCCATAAATTAGTACATAAAATTTTATGTCTGGGTACCCATTTTGAATAAATTTCAGTCAGAATTTCAATAGCTTCTTTATCTTCTCCTCCAATAAGAATTCTATCTGGATTCTTCAAATCATTTATCGCGGTCCCCTCAGCGAGAAATTCTGGATTAGATAAAACAGAATATGTTTTTTTATCTTTTAATTTTTCTTTTTTTGTCCCGGAAGATTCAAGAATAGATTTTATAGTTTCGGCTGTTCTAACAGGTAAAGTACTTTTCTCAACCACAATAGTTTTTCCTTTCGAATAATCTTTAATCTGTCTTGCACATGACTCTACCCATCTAAGATCGCTAGCTTGACCTGCACCCAAGCCACTTTTTTTAATAGGAGTATTCACTGAAATAAATACCATATCTGCTTTTTCGATTCCAGATTTCACATCTGTAGAAAAAAACAAATTCTTACCTCTTACTCTTTTAATAATTTCTTCTAAACCAGGTTCAAAAATTGGCAATTTACTTAAATCATTATTATTCCATGCATTTATTCTGTCTTGATTAATATCAACAACATTGATTAATATATCTGGACAAAAATCAGCAATAACTGCCATTGTTGGTCCACCAACATAACCAGCTCCAACACAAGAAATATTAAATGACATAAATTAATAATAAAGTTTTACTTTTTAAAATTAAAATTCTAATTAGAGACTTCAGACAATCTTAGATAAAAAATAGATTAATTTCAAATTTTTTCAAATTGATATTACTTTTTAAGAGTTTTCATTTTTAAAAGATTCAATCGTCAAGTTGAGTCCTTCATTTAAATTAACCTTAGGTTTCCATTTTAAAACATCTCCAACTAAAGCAAGAGAGGGGCATCTCCTTTTAGGCTCATAAAAAGTTGATTCTTCAAAATAAAATTGTTTATTTGAAAAAATTTTTTTATCTATTAGTTTCGCAAGATTAAGAATTGAAATTTCATAAGAATTACCAAGATTTATTGGATATTTGAAATCAGAATCCATTAATAAAATCAATCCATCTACTATATCACTTATAAAACAAAAAGATCTTGTTTGGTTACCATCACCTCGAATGGACAAAGGGATTTGATTTAATGCTTGATTAATAAAGTTACTTATAACCCTTCCATCTTTAAGTTTTAAGCCAGGTCCATAGGTATTAAAAATTCTTGCAACTTTAACTTCCAAATTATATTTTCTTTGAAAATCAAAGCATAAAGTTTCAGCAATTCTTTTGCCATGGGCGTAACATGATCTTGGACTTGTAGTCCTAATAAGTCCTAAGAAGTTTTCATCTTGAGGCATCTTCTCGCATTCACCATAAACTTCGCTACTACTTGTATAAAGCACTTTTGCTTTTTGATCTTTAGCCATATTTAAAATATTTAATGTCCCTTCAAAGTTAATTCTTGCCGTTAGGATTGGATCACTTAGATAATCTTTTGGAGAAGCTGGACAAGCGAGATGCCACAAATTATCAAATTTAATTTTATGGTTATCGAGAACGTTGCCTTTTACGAACCTAAACTTTGGATTTTTCTCCCATTTTGCTAAATATCTTTTGTCTCCAGAAGAAATATCATCTAAACATATAACATATTCTCCTGAATTGATTAACCTATCTATCAAATGTGAGCCTATAAAACCTAACCCTCCAGTAACCAGATTCTTTTTCATGAGTTATGAACTTTTATATAAAATTTAGCAAAGCTTTTGGACTCAAAGTTTAAAAACCTTTAGAACATTGTTGTGCAAATTTCCAACCATCTTTGCACATATCAGATAAGTTTTTTGTACTGTGCCAATTCAAAATTTTTCTTGCTAATTTGCTATCTGCTAATAATGTAGGCGTATCTCCTTCTCTTGGAGCCATAAATTTCAAGGGAATATCAATTTTATTTATTGATTCAAAATTTTTTATTAATTCAAGAATAGACGTCTCCTGTCCTGTTCCTAAATTAAGAATTAAATAATGTGATTTCTCTTCTTTCATATAATTTAATGCTGCCACATGTCCATCAGCAAGATCCATGACATGTATATAATCTCTAACTGTTGTGCCATCAATAGTTGGCCAATTTTGGCCATAAACTTTTAAAAACTTTTTTTTTCTTAAAGCAACTTTAAGTATATTAGGAAATAAATTATCTGAGCAATACTTCCATTGTTCCCCGATCATTCCAGAATAATGTGCACCAATGGGGTTAAAATATCGCAAAATCACAGCTTTTAATTGATTAGAATTTTTACAAAACTTTTCTTTGATTACATTTTCAACTTTTAATTTTGTCAGGCCATAGGGATTTATTGGTTTAGTTTCAAAATCCTCATGAATTGGAGTTGATTTAGGATGACCATAAACTGTGGCACTACTGCTAAAAACAAGATTGAAACAACTATGATCAAGCATTGTATTAAAAAGATTTATAGAACCATTTACATTATTATCCCAATATTTCTCAGGAAAATTAATTGATTCCTTAACTGATTTCAAACCTGCTAGATGTATTACAGCATTAATTTTTTTACCTTTTCCTGAATTTTCACTAAAAACTTTTTCTAAGAAAAGTTTATTTCTTATATCACCTTCATAAAAAGATAATTTCCCAATTTCTATTTTTTTATGTGCATAAGATAAGATTTGTATCTTTTTAAGAATACTTCTTGAACTATTTATATTTGAATCAAATACGGAAACATTATATCCCTTTTTAAGAAGGCTTAATGTAACGTGACTGCCAATATAACCGCAACCACCAGTAACTAAAATATTTTCCATTAATAAATATTAGATAAAAAAGTTTTTTATTCTTCTATTGAAGGATACATGATTTTTAGCAATTCAAAGTGCGAAAATATGTATTAAATTAGCTAGTTTTCAAATCGTCTTAATAAAGGATACTGTTATTTAGTATAATTAGAAAAATTTTTTATATTTTGAAAATTCTTATTACTGGATCGGCTGGGTTTATTGGATTTTCACTATCTTTAAAGTTACTCAAAAAGGGCTTAGACATATTTGGTGTTGATAATCATAACCACTACTACGACCCCACCTTAAAAGAAGCAAGATTATCCATACTTAGAGAATATCCAAATTACAAGCATTTCAAGATAGATATATCTGAGAAAGAACCCATCCTAGATTTATTTGCTCAAATAAGACCAAACATAGTTGTAAATTTAGCGGCACAAGCTGGAGTTAGATACTCAATTGATAATCCACTGGCTTTTATAAATTCTAATATAAAAGGGTTTTTACACATACTAGAAGGCTGTAGACACAATAAAGTGTCAAACCTAGTATATGCCTCTAGTTCAAGTGTTTATGGCTCAAATACAAAAATACCTTTTAAAACTACTGATGGGGTAGATCATCCTCTAAGTTTATATGCTGCTTCAAAAAAAAGTAATGAATTAATGGCTCATACCTATAGTCACCTCTTCAATATTCCAACTACAGGTCTAAGATTCTTTACAGTTTATGGGCCTTGGGGTAGACCTGATATGGCTTTATTTAACTTTACAAAAAATATACTTCTGGATAAACCAATTAACGTTTTTAATTATGGTGATCATAAAAGAGATTTTACATATATAGATGACATAACAGAAGTCCTTTCAATCGTAATAAATAAACCAGCCAAGCCTAATATTAGTTGGGATAGTCAAAACCCAGATCCATCATCAAGCTCAGCACCATTTAGGATTTATAATATTGGCAACAATAAACCAATAAAATTGATGGATTATATTCATGCGATAGAGAAAGTTTTAAACAAAAAAGCAATTATAAATTTTCAACCTTTACAGCCAGGAGATGTAAACACAACTTTTGCTGATGTCGATGATCTCATAAAAGATTTTAACTATAAGCCAAAAAATAATATTGAAACAGGTATTTCAAGATTTATTGAATGGTATAAAGAATTTTATAAAGATGATCTTAATCTATGAATGTAGAAGAACTGAAACTTTGTATTGTAGGCCTAGGTTATGTGGGTTTGCCTCTAGCAGTAGAATTCGGAAAAAAAAGGAAAACTCTTGGATTTGATATTAATCAAAAGCGAATTGAACAATTAAATAAAAATATTGATTGCACTCTAGAAAACTCTAAAGAAGAATTGTGTGCTTCTACAATGCTAAGGTTCTCTAGCTCATGCGTAGATTTAAAAGATTGTAATTGTTATATAATAACAGTCCCTACACCAATAGATGAATATAATCAGCCAGATTTAGAACCGCTAAAAAATGCATGTAGATTTATTGGCAAATATTTAGAAAAAGGAGATTTAATAATATTTGAATCGACGGTATTTCCTGGATGCACAGAAGAAGTATGTGTTCCAATACTAGAAGAAATATCAAATTTAAAATTTAATGAAAACTTTTTTTGTGGTTATAGTCCAGAAAGAATTAATCCAGGAGATAAAAATCATAAATTAAAGGACATTAAAAAAGTTACCTCAGGATCAAACAAAATTACTGCCGATATAGTAGATCAACTTTATCAGCAAATAATTCCTGCAGGCACACATAAAGCAGAATCTATAAAAGTTGCTGAAGCTGCAAAAATCATTGAGAATACACAAAGAGATATAAATATAGCTTTAATAAATGAACTTTCAATGCTCTTTAATAGAATGAATATCGATACTGAAGCAGTACTCAAAGCTGCAGAAACAAAATGGAACTTTAATTCTTATAAACCTGGCTTAGTTGGAGGACACTGCATTAGTGTAGACCCTTATTATCTGACTTATAAAGCAAACCAGATAGGATTTAAAACTGAAATGATTATTGCAGGAAGGAAAATTAACGATAATTTCCCTCAATATATTGCAGCTCAATTATTAAAGAAATTAAAAGAAAAAAACATTTCATTAAATTCAAAGATTTTGATAATGGGCGTAACTTTTAAAGAAAACTGCCCCGATATAAGAAATTCTAAAGTTAGAAATCTAATAGATGCTATAAATTCTTTCGAAGGAAGTAGTTTTGAAATTTCTATTCACGACCCTTGGCTATCTAAATCAGATTTTAATTACTTTAGGGACACCAAAATCGAGATAAATCCTAAAATCAATTACTATGATGTGCTTATTATTGCTGTGAGTCATAAAGAATTTAAAAGAATGGGTTCAGAAAAGTTAAAAAGTTTCGTCAAGAAGAATTCTATAATTTACGATCTAAAATATGTACTCAAAGCCGAAGAATCAGATATAAGATTATGAAAATTAAATTAGGATTTATTAATTCTATAAAATTAGAGTGAAAACTATATTTTTTAAGAAAAAGTATTTCTCAAATTAGATTTTTTTTTTATTTTTTTCAAATAAAAGAAGATCTTCTATTGTTTTACTTGGATCAAATCCAATTACTGTTTTCTTTAGCAATTCTATAATCTTTTTCTCTTCTTTAATTAATATTAGATTATTCATTTCTTTAATGATAGAAGATAATTTGTTCCATTCAATATAAGGATCTTTTGCTTTCTTTATTTTTGGATGCATAGTATTCTCAGGATTGTCTCCAATCAATAGCTCTTCATGTAGTTTTTCTCCTGGTCTCAATCCAGTAATTTTAATTTCTATATCTCCATCAAAGTTGTATCTATTTTTAACTGAGAGTCCAGAAAGTTCTATCATTCTTTTGGCTAAATTTGCAATTCTTACAGGCTCGCCCATATCTAAGACAAATACTTCTCCTCCAGTTGATAAAGCACCTGCCTGTATTACCAACTGAGCTGCCTCTGGAATAGTCATAAAAAACCTCGTTACATCTGGGTGTGTAAGAGTAATTGGGCCTCCTTCCTTAATTTGGTTCCTAAATTTAGGCAATACTGAACCAGAAGAATCAAGTACATTTCCAAATCTCACAATTGAAAAAATTGTATTTGAAGTTTTATTTTTTTTATTGAAGAGAGCTTGAAGGAACATTTCTGAAAATCTTTTACTTGCTCCCATTACATTAGTTGGCCTAACTGCCTTATCAGTTGAAATTAAAACAAAGTTTTTTACATTATTCCTTACTGCACATTGAGCCGTGTAAATTGTTCCAAAAATATTATTCTTAATCCCTTCAATTAAATTTTGTTCAACTATTGGTACATGCTTATAAGCGGCGGCATGGTAAATGGTATCAGGCTTAAAAATTGAAATAATCTCATCTATTCTAGATTTATCCTGCACTGAAGATAAAAGAGGAATTATAATATTTTCCTTTTTGGGACTTATTTCACTAAGAATTAACTCTAACTGACTATGCAAATTATAAAGAGCATATTCGCTTATTTCTACTAAAATTATTTTCTCTGGATTCAATTGAATTATTTGTCTACATAATTCGCTGCCTATTGATCCCCCTGCTCCAGTTACAAGAACTCTCTTTGATGAAATATTTTTTTTCAACAACTTAATACTAGGTTCAACAATATCTCTATCTAAAAGATCGTCTATTTCTAAATCTCTTAGCTCTTTAACTGATATTTTTCCACTTGCAATATCAGTGAAGCTAGGAATTGATCTTATGGTTAATCCAAAATTCTTTATATTGTTAAGAATTTCTTTTCTTCTTAATCTATTTGCAGATGGTATTGCAAGAAAAAGATGAGTTATTAATTTATTTTTTATTATTTTTCTCAAAATCGAAGGAGAATAAACAATTAAACCATTGATAATATGTCCTTGTAATTTTGGATCATCATCCAAAAATCCAACTACTGATATATCTTTAGTCTCTTTAAGAGCTGAAATCAATTGCCGTCCTGCTGAACCTGCACCGTAGACCAATGCAATAGGCTTTAAAGCTTTTGTATTATCATTTTGATAATTTGAATTTAGGAAACCACTTATAAATAGTCTAGAAGCGCAAACAAAGATAAAAAGTAAAATTGGATTGATTAAACCGATAGTTCTCGGAACATTCAAAACTCCTATAAAAGTAAAAATTATTGAATAAAAAACTCCATAAAAAAAAGAGGCTCTGAATATTTGTCGTACTGATGAAAGTTCAAAATATCTGAAGATAGTTTTATAAAGCCCAAAAAATACAAAAATCGGAATTAAAAAAATTATAGAAATTATAAACGCGAAATAAAATGACCATGACAATTGGAATAAGGATCCTAACCTAAAATAAAATGATATGAATAATGTAATAAAGCAAGTAAATATATCTAAGGTAATAACAATAAAATTTTTAAAATTTCTCGGTAAAGAAAGAAAATTGAATAAAAAGGAAATTTTGTTTTTACTCATTTAATTTTTTTATTTTTTAAAACCAATTATTATAGATTTATCTTACCCCATCCGCTGATAAGACTTTTGTTATTGTTTTAAATAAAATCTCGATATCAAATAAAAATGATTTTTTTAATAAATAAAAATTATCATATTCAACTTTATCATTCAGCTTAAGAGTATCTCTTCCATTTATTTGTGCCCAACCAGTTATTCCTGGTAAAAGTCTGTGAATACCTTTTTGTGTTCTCATTTTTATAAGTTCATCCTGATTATACAAAGCGGGTCTTGGTCCAACAAAACTCATCTTGCCCACTAGTACGCAAAAAATTTGAGGCAATTCATCAAGACTTGATTTCCTTAAGAAATAACCAATCGGAGTAAGCCATTGATTAGGATCTTGAAGCTTATCTGTTGCCAATTCAGGAGTATCAATAACCATGGTTCTAAATTTGGGCATTTTAAAAATTTTATTATCTTTTCCCACTCGATCACTCCAGTAGAGGGCTTTGCCTTTTGTGCTAATTTTAATAGAGAAATATATTATTAATAAGGGAATTAAAAAAATTACTATAGATATAATTGCAAGAAATAAATCTAATAAT
>QCLY01000028.1 GCA_003214195.1 Prochlorococcus sp. AG-418-G23 | reverse complement strand
TGAGTCTTTGGCAAAGGCAAAATCTAAAGGATATGAAAGTTGGCAAGAAGCTAAGAAAAAATCTGATTTTAAAGTTTTCCTCCCATTTTTTGAAGAACTAGTTAAATTACGGATTGAAGAGGCAAAACAAATATCAGATCAATATTCACCATGGGAAACTCTAGCCCAACCCTTTGAGCCTGAATTAACTTTAAAGTGGTTGAATAAAATGTTTCAGCCTTTAAAAAACATCCTCCCAGAGTTGATTAGAGGATTAAATAATTCTAAGAAATATCATTGGGATTTAAGTCCAGAATCTCAACATAATTTATGTTCTAAATTACTTGATGAATTTGGGAGAGATAAAGATCAAGTTGTTGTTGGTAAATCTCCCCATCCTTTTTCGATTACTTTAGGTCCTAATGACTATAGGATTACGACAAGAATTGTTGAAGGTGAACCATTATCAAGTTTTTTAGCAACTGCACATGAATGGGGACATTCAATTTATGAGCAAGGTCTGCCATCACAAAGTCATCAATGGTTTGCTTGGCCTTTAGGTCAGGCAACTTCTATGGGTATACATGAAAGTCAATCATTATTTTGGGAAAATAGAATAGTTAAATCCAAATCTTTTTCGAAAAGATTTTTCAAAAAATTTGTTTCAGCAGGATGTACATTAAATAATTATTTTGATCTATGGAAATCTATTAATCATTTGGAAGCAGGATTAAATAGGGTTGAGGCAGATGAATTGACCTATGGTTTACACATTTTGGTTAGAACTGAACTTGAAATAGATTTAATTGAAGGAGGGTTACCTGCTGAAGATATTCCAGAAGAATGGAATAAGAGATATGGTGAACTTTTAGGAATAAAACCATCTAATGATTCAGAAGGTTGCCTTCAAGATGTTCATTGGAGTGAAGGTGCGTTTGGATATTTCCCTTCATATTTGTTAGGACATCTTATAAGTGCGCAAATATCTTCACAAATGGAAAGAGACATTGGTTTGATAGATGATTTAATCCAAAATGGTGAATATCAAAAAATCATATTTTGGTTAAGAAATAATGTTCATAAATATGGCAGGTCAGTTAATTCTATGGAATTGATTAGAACGGTCACTAAAGAAGAACTATCACCAAACTATTTTATTAATCATTTAAAGTCTAAAATAAATGATTTTTGCTGAAACATTACTTTTAAAGAGTTTGGTTAAGTGTGAGGATGTAAGATAAATAAAAATTATTACTTGATGGCAAACCTTAATCAACCCCCAAGCAGGGTTACACCAAATTTATTGCACATACTAAATGCTTTTACTGATAGCTCAAAAACAGTAATAAACACTATCGTTGAATTGAACTCTAATACCATAAATAAATATGAATTAATTACAGAAACGGGCCACCTTAAACTTGATAGGGTAGGTTATTCTTCACTTGCCTATCCTTTTGCTTATGGATGTATACCAAGGACATGGGATGAAGATGGGGATCCACTTGATGTCGAAATTGTTAGTGTAACTGAGCCGTTAATACCAGGATCTATTGTGGAGGCAAGGATTATTGGGGTGATGAAATTTGATGATGGTGGAGAGGTCGATGATAAGGTAATAGCGGTTCTCGCAGATGATAAAAGAATGGATCATATCTCAAGTTATGAAGACCTTGGAGAGCATTGGTTAAAAGAAACAAAGTATTATTGGGAGCACTATAAAGATCTAAAAAAACCTGGAACATGTAATGTTAATGGTTTTTTTGGGATAGAGGAAGCTGTTAAAGTGATTAAAGATTGTGAAGAGAGATACAAAAAAGAAATTGATCCTAAATTAGTAAATTAACTAATTTTTGTTTTATCTAAATTCTTCAAATATTTCGTTTAGTATTTTGTCTGCACCTTTGAGCTTTAGGCTCTTTGCTAGTTCTATTCCTACCAGTTCAGGGTCATTAATATTGCCAATAACTTTATCTTTTATAAGCCTTTCTCCATCAAGAGAGGCTACCATACCAGTAAGGTAAAGTTGTCCATTATCAATATTACTATTAACACCTATTGGGACTTGGCATCCACCTTCAAGCTCTCTTAAAAAAGCCCTTTCAGCCAGACATCTTAGGCTAGTGGGTTTATCCTCTAAGACATTTATAATTTCTAAAACTTTTTTATCATCAGATTTACATTCAATGCCTAGAGCTCCTTGGCCAACAGCATGAAGGGAAATTTCACTTGGTATAATCTGGTGAATTCTTGATTCAAAGCCCAATCTCTTTAAACCTGCGGCCGCAAGAATTATACAATCAAATTCCCCAGCATCTAATTTTTCAATTCTTGTAATAACATTTCCCCTGATATCTTTGAAAACAAGATGTGGGTACTTATTTCTTAATTGTGCAAGTCTTCTTAGAGAACTTGTTCCAACAATAGAACCTTCAGGTAAAGTTTCTAATTTATAAATTTCATTTTTTTTGCTTACTACTAAAGCATCTGCAGGATCTTCCCTTTTTGTAATGCATCCTAATTTAAGGCCACTAGGCAAATTGGTTGGTAAATCTTTCAGAGAATGTACTGCTATATCTGCATGGCCTACTAGCATTTGTGCTTCAAGTTCTTTTGTAAATAAGCCTTTGTCGCCTATTTTTGCTAAGGCCACATCCAGGATTTTGTCACCTTGAGTTGCCATAGCTTCTATAGATACCTCTAAATTGGGAATATTACTTTCTAGTTGATCTTTAACCCATAAAGTTTGAACCATGGCTAGCTTACTTCTTCTACTAGCTATTTTCAGCTTAAAATTTGTCATTAAATATTATTTTGAGTTTGAATTAAAAATGAAGTCGAATCTATTTTAAGCTATTCTTTTGCAAGTTTTTAAAGCTGAATATTATACTTAACTTTTTTTATTTTATATATTCTTTTAAAACCCCATTTCGATTTGGGTGTCTAAGTTTTCTTAGGGCTTTTGCCTCTATTTGTCTAATTCTTTCTCTAGTCACATCAAAAATCTGGCCAATTTCTTCAAGAGTTTTCATTCTTCCATCATCAATTCCATATCTCAATCTGAGAACATCTCTTTCTCTTGGACTAAGAGTGGCTAGAACTCCTTCCAAATCTTCTCTTAACAAAGTTTTAGAAACATCTTGCTCTGGATTTTCTATATCAGCCTCTATGAAGTCTCCGAGTCTTGAGTCTTCTTCTTTTCCTATTGGAGTTTCTAAAGAAATAGGAAGTTGCGCACTTTTAGCTATAAATCTTAATTTTTCAATTGTCATTTCCATACTTTCAGCAATTTCTTCTTCACTTGGTTTCCTGCCAAATTCTTGGCTAAGAACTTTTGTAGTTTTTTTAATTCTGGATATTGTCTCGTATAAATGAACTGGCAATCTAATAGTTCTACTTTGATCCGCAATTGCTCTTGTAATGGCTTGGCGAATCCACCATGTTGCATATGTAGAGAACTTGTAACCTTTTTCATGGTCAAATTTTTCCGCTGCCCTAATTAGACCCAAACTTCCTTCTTGGATTAAATCTTGAAATGATAAACCTCTATTCATATATTTTTTTGCAATGGAAACAACTAATCTTAAATTTGATTGAACCATTTTTTCTTTAGCTCTCCTACCCAAGAGAAGTCTTCTTCTGAATTTGGAAAGAGGCATATCTATTAACTCGGCCCATTCTCTAACTGATGGGAAATGTCCTTTTTCTGACTCATATTGAGTTGCTAGCCCTTCTAATTGGAGTAAGTCAGCAATTTTTCTTGCAAGCTCAATTTCTTCATCTGGTCTTAAAAGTCTAATTCTTCCAATTTCCTGAAGATAAACTCTTATTGAATCTTCAGTGTAGATACCTTTTGGTCCAAGCTTTATATTCCCGAGCCCTTTATCTTCTTCATCAGAATCACTAAATTCATTATTATTTTCAGTCCTGCTTTCGTCCAACTCTGAAGATGACTGTAAATTTTGACTGTTTTTGTTACTACCTCCCTCAACTACTGCTTCTAAATTTGTATTAATTTTTTTATTAATCTTTTTTTTTGAACTAGGGTTGGAATTCTTAGATTCTGCTGCGACTGGACACATAATTGACTCCTTTCTACGATGAATTTAACTAGATAAAATTTTATTTAGGGCTAATTTGAACATTTAGTAGTAAAGTCACCCTTAATGTTTAAAAACTTTTCCCAAAATGCGAATAAGAAAAGTTTTCTAAATTGTTGAAAAATTTAAATAGTGCTATAGATTACCTAAAGTAAAAAGTCTTGGGATTTCTCAGACAGGCAGATCATTTTTTGAATTTTCAGTCAATGATCAAAGCTTCATGTCTCCCTTAAGAGCAGGATACTTACAATGTGCAAAAAACACTTTGTGGAATGTTCAACAATCCAATACTAAGAAAAAGTTTTGAAGACGGCAAGTAATCAGTTATTAAATATCTCCTACAAATTGGAAATTTTGCTTGATATAGGTAGTAGTAATGAAAGCTTTTACTATTTAGATGGAAATAATCTTGGGGCAGAAGTTGGAGATATTGTAAGTGTGAGTTTAAGAGGGAGATTATTGAATGGGTTGGTGATCTCAAAAAAAAACTTTTCGACAATCAATAATGATGAAGCAAATATTACTAGAGGGAAAAGCATAAGATATTTGTTTGTTGAAAGTATTTTGCATAAAAAAGTAATTGATGACTCTTGGAGAGAATTGATAGAGTCCCTAGCCTCTTTTTATATGGTTAGTAATTTAAAAATGTTTAAAACTGCATTTCCTCCTGGATGGATAGGTAAATATAAGAATTCTTCTAAAGGTTTAAAAGATCAAATATGGATTGAAACTAAAAAAGAATTTGATATTAAGAAAAATGGATTAACCAAAAAAGAATTTTTTTTAATGAATACTTTGCCTGAAAAAGGCAATTGGCAAAGTGAATTAATAAAGTCTGGTTTCAATTACACTCTAATTAACTCAATGGTCAGTAAAAATTACCTTGTTAAATCTAAAAGAAAAAAAAATATAAATACTAAATTAAATTCCTTTTTAAATGATCATATTGCAATTAAAAAACCAAATCTTACAAATGAGCAAAAAATTGCATTTCAAGAATTTCAAACAATGAAACCAGGAGATGTTTTACTTCTATGGGGTGAAACAGGTTCAGGTAAAACAGAAGTTTATATGAGAATTGCTGAAGATCAATTTCTTAAGAAAAAAAGTTGTTTAATATTAGCCCCAGAAATCGGACTTATTCCTCAACTTATTGATAGGTTTAGTCGGCGATTTAATAATGTGGTTTTCGAATATCATAGTAATTGTTCTCCCAATCATAGAGCTGTGGTTTGGAAGAAAATTAATAATTCTAATGAACCTTTAATAGTAATAGGAACTAGGTCCGCAGTTTTTCTTCCAATGAAAAATCTAGGATTAATAATTATGGATGAAGAACATGATGTTTCTTATAAACAAGATAGTCCCATGCCATGTTATGACTCAAGAGAGATTGCTATTGAAATAGTAAAAAGGAATTCTGCAAAGTTAATTTTTGGGAGTGCAACCCCATCAATGAAGACTTGGAAAAAGTGTATTTTTGAAAAGAATTTTAAATTGGTAAGAATGATTCAAAGGATATCTAGTAATGAGATTCCTGAAATAAGAATTATTGATATGCGGGATGAGTTCAAGAAAGGAAATATGAAAATTTTTTCCAATGAATTATTACAACTGCTTCCTCAATTACACTTAAAAAAAGAGCAGGCAATAATTTTGATCCCTAGGAGGGGGCACAGTGGATTTTTAAGTTGTAGAAATTGTGGATATTTAATAAATTGCCCTAACTGTGACGTTCCTTTATCAGTGCATCTCGGTTCACAAGGGAAAAGATGGTTACGCTGTCATTGGTGTGAACATAAATCTAGATTGATCAATCGTTGCCCAGATTGTCATTCAACTGCCTTTAAACCTTTTGGAATAGGTACACAAAGGGTAATAGAGTTTTTAAATGAAGAATTTCCTGACTTAAGAGTACTTCGCTTTGATAGAGATACAACCTCAGGAAAAGATGGTCATAGAGATATTCTTTCAAAGTTCTCAAAAGGTGATGCTGATATTCTTGTGGGAACTCAAATGTTGGCAAAAGGGATTGACATCCCCAATATTACTCTTTCAGTAGTTATTGCAGCAGATGGCTTGCTTCACCGCCCAGATATTTCGGCAGAAGAAAAATCATTACAATTGTTTTTGCAATTGGCTGGCAGGGCAGGCAGGGCTCAAAAAAAAGGAAAAGTAATTTTTCAAACATATAAACCTAACCATCCGGTAATTCATTATCTTCAGAGAAGAGATTATGAAAGATTCTTAACTGAAAACTCGAAATTGAGAAAAGAGGCTAAATTATTTCCATTTTGCACGATTTGCCTTCTAAAATTATCAGGTGAAAATTATGAATTAACTGAGTCTATTGCAATAAAATTAGCAAAATATCTACTCAATTATTGTGAGAAAAAGAACTGGAAATTAATTGGTCCTGCTCCTAGTTTAATTGCTAAAGTCGGTAAAAAATTTAGATGGCAGATATTAATACATGGTCCTGAAGGAACAAAGATACCTTTACCTGATAGATCAATATTATGGAAACTTATTCCAAAAAATGTTTTTTTAACAATAGATGTTAATCCTGCAGAGTTGTAATTAATTTGATGGAAGTTGAGGTAAATCTGAACCTAATTTATATCTATAGAATCTTAGTATATAAGCCATTATTATAATCATTAAAATAATAGATATCCCAATCAAAAGTTTGTTGAGGCTCCAGAAAGAAAATTCAAGACTATTTATCTCCCCTTGATTTAAATTCCAAACTATTAGATTTTTTGTGATTTCTAAATTTGAATTATTTTTATCTCTAATGATAGCTTTATTAGGGTGAACAATTTTGAAAATGAGTTCTAAATTATCAATACCTTGGATAGAATTTAGATCCAAATCTAACCTGTAAAAGTATTTTTTAAAAAAAAATGAAGTTTTTTTGAGTAGCATTGATTTCTATATTTGTTGATTCTCCCGCTAATTCTCCAGCTGTTTTTTGGGTAATTTTAAGAACTTGCTTTGTATCTTCTAAATTGAGATTTTTATGTTTCAAAGAAAAGGTTGATTCATCTTGTTCAATTTCTGCGTGGGAAAAAATGTCTTTCATCTTATCTTCAAATTTTAATTGCCAAGGAAATTTTTTTATGTATTTACTCTCTATCACTAAATTATTGGTTATTGAATCAAGTTCACTAAGGTCAAGGGTATCCTCAATTTTAACGCAACCACTTAAAAGAGGAATTAATAATAATAGTATTAAAAAAATGATCAGTGAAAAGCCTTTCTGAAAGGGTCTTGTTTCACCAGTTGGCGTCTCAGTTACATTAATAAATTTTTTTTTCTTCAATATTTTTCTTTTTTTGCGCAGTGAGTTAAGAGATTTCTTATTGAGTGATGGGTCGCTTTCAAACTGTACGTTCCAATTCTCTGGCTTTTTAATGTCAGGAGAGTCTATAACTTCCATCAAATATTTTGCATTTTCTCTCGTCTTATAATCGTAAGATTTTAGAAGTTCGTTACAAAACCTTTTAGCCTCCTCCTTTTTATTGATACCACAAAGAGCAGTAATTAAGATTGTTCTTAAATTTACCCCCTCTTTGTTTGATAAAGGAAATGATTCTATTATGGGCAAAAGAAATTCAATACAATAATGGTACTCACCCTTGGCTAAAGCAAGTTCTACTGTCTCTAAAACTTGCTCATAAGTTTTCATGGGTTAGGCGACTATCATTGTACCTATTCCTGAATTTGTAAAAATCTCAAGAAGTAATGAATGTTCTATTCTTCCATCAATTATGTGAGCTGCTTTGACTCCTTGTGCTAAAGCTCTTATACAGCATTCTGTCTTTGGAATCATACCTTCAGTAACAATTTTTCTATCAATAAAATCTCTTGCCTCTTTGAGATTAGTTTTTTCAACAAGGCTATTTTTGTTATCTTTTTCTTTTAAAATCCCTTGAGTATCAGTAAGAAGAATAAGTTTTTCTGCATTTATTGCAGCAGCAATTTCTCCAGCAACAAAATCTGCATTGATGTTATGGGAAATACCCTCCAAGGTTGATCCAATGCTAGAAATAATTGGGATATATCCTTTAGAAATAAGAGGATCTAATATTTCAGGATTGATTTTTGTAACCTCTCCCACTAACCCATGGCTCCCATCTCCTAGTTCTCTAGATTGAATTAAGTTGCCATCAAGACCTGATATTCCGACAGCTAAGGATCCAGTTTTATTAATACCTTTTACAATTTGTTTGTTAACTCTGCCCATTAGAACCATCTCGACAATTTCCATTGTTTTTTGATCAGTAATTCTTAATCCATTTTCGAATTTAGGAGATATTTGTAATTTCTTTAACCAATTATTAATCTCGGGGCCACCTCCATGAATTACTATCGGACAAACCCCAACTGTTGATAAAAGTGCTATGTCTCTAAAAAAAGCATCTTTTAAATTATCATTCTCCATAACAGAACCGCCATACTTGATAACAATTTTTCTACCTGAGAAACTTTGTATATATGGAAGTGCTTCGCTTAATATTGATACTCTTTGAGAATCATTCATTATTAAAATTCATTAAAACTAGATTGAATTGAGAAATTAGTTTTTTATAAATATATCCCTAAATTCAATAAAAGAGAATAAAATCAAACTCTTTTTTATTATCGTCGATAATAAATTCTGATTCAAGACCTTTGACGAAAAATCTGTTTAATCTTTCTTGTTTTTCAATCCATTTTTCTAGAGGGACAGCGTTTAATTCGAAACGCATTCTGAGACCATTTTTTTCTCCCTTTGTAATTTCTTCTATTTCTTTTAATTGAGGGGGGTTATCTTCGTCCCATAAATTTAAAGATTCTAATGAAGATTCAAGATGAGCTTTTATCCCATACCTCCATCTTGTAACATCTTTAACTAGTGCTGTTAATTCTTTTGGTCTATTAAATTTATTTGTCGCAAAATTTGTCTTGTCAAATAACTCTACAGGTGGTATTTCGGAAGTCTTTAAGCCTAATCCAATTAGAAAAATAGGTACTCCATAAAAAAAAGTAGGTACGCTTAAATTCACTGATTCCGTAAAATAAGCAGTCATTCCAACAAAAGCTAATATACCCCCAACTGTTACGATTAAGTTTCCAGGCGATAAGTATTTTTTCATTTTGATTTAGTAGAATGAGTTTGAATAGGCTAACAAGTATTATGCAAGATCCTAATACTGCAAATCAAGGAGATTTAATTTTTAAACTTGATCAAGATAGAGCATGGCTACTAGAAAATCTTGATAAGGGTAAATGGCCAGAAATCAGAAGCGAACTTGCCGAGCTTGAGAGAAAAATAAGCAAATTAATTATAAGTGTTCAAGAAAATAATTTTGGTATTTGATTTAAAAAGGTATTTCGTCAACTTCAGGGACTAAAGGTGAACTATCCCAATTAGATTTTTTGGTGGTTTCTTTATTTTCAAATGACTCGTTATTTTCTTTTTGATTAGGATTAATAACTTCAACTGGCAATAGTTGATGAATCTTTGAAGCTGTTAGTTCTGGTTGCTTTTCTTTTGTTCCGTCTTTTCTAGTGACAGAATTCATCTTTAGACGTCCCTCGATAACAATATTTTGCCCTTCCTTAAGTTCATCTATCATTTCTTTAGCAATATTTCCCCATCCTATGATCTTGAGATCTCTGGTTGGATCTTCACTACGTAATCCTTTAAAATTAACAATCATTTCAGCAATAGGAGTTTGGTTTTCTTTCGTATACCTCATTTGGGGAGCGCTATTAATTACCGCCTGAATTAAACAATGATTCATTACTTACTACTTAATTAAAGACATACTGATGCAGAATCAAGAAAATTGCTATAAAAATGTTTGGATCCTATCAGGAACTTCGGATGGCCCTGTAATAGCTAATAGGCTTCTTAAACTTAATTATTCAGTCTTTGCAAGTGTTTTAACCTATAAAGCAGGGCAAGCTTATGTTGAAAATCCAAAGTTACATATCATTACGGGTAAATTAAATAATAAAGATCAAATAATTAATTTCATAAATAAAAATAAAATCACATGCGTTGTCGATGCTACTCATCCGTTTGCCGTAGTAATTTCTAAAAATCTTAATAATGCATGTAAAGAGATTAATATACCTCTTTTACTATTTGAGAGGAAATCTCTAATAAATAATAATAATAATAATTTTTTTTACATTGACGATTTGAAAGATATAAATAACGTTGATATCGAAAATAAGAATATTCTTCTGGCAATAGGATCAAGATTCCTTGTTGATACAGCTAATTTTTATATGAATTGTAAAGCAAATGTATTTACAAGGGTACTTCCAACTTATGAGAGCATAACTAAAGCTTTTGGATCATGTATTAAAAATTCAAACATAGCCATACTTGAACCCAGTAAAAATGAGAGAGTAGTATTAGAAAAAAAACTTTGTGATTTTTGGGATATAGATTATGTTCTATGCAGAGAATCTGGAAGTTATTCTCAGAAAAACTGGGAGAGTATAGTTTCTGGAAGCAAAATGAAGTTATTTTTGGTTAAAAGGCCGAAAGTTAAAAATGATTATTCTTACTCTTTTGATCAATATCACAATTTGATAAATCACATAATTAAAAAATATTGATGTTTAATTTATTATGGAAGTATTATTGATAATCACAACTGAATCAAGTAACGCAAATGCTTTGAGAATGGCTAAATTAGTGATACAAAAAAAACTCGCAGTTTGTGTTTCGATAAAGGAAATTTTTTCTATTTATGAGTGGGAGGGTAAAATCGAGAAAACTAAAGAGTTTGAAATCACTTTTAAAAGTAAACCAGAATTAAAAGATGATTTAATTAATTTCCTAAATAAAAATTCCTCATATGATGT
Organism: Prochlorococcus sp. AG-418-G23; assembly: GCA_003214195.1. Taxonomy (GTDB): domain Bacteria; phylum Cyanobacteriota; class Cyanobacteriia; order PCC-6307; family Cyanobiaceae; genus Prochlorococcus_A. The sequence goes on along the minus strand of QCLY01000028.1, from coordinate 4,024 downwards.
TCCTCAAATTATTTACACTAAATACAATGCTGAGAAGAAATATTTTGATTGGTTGAATAAGACTATTTATTAAACTTATTTTATTAACTCTTTGAGATCAATATTGGATCTAGATCCTAATTGAGTTATTATTTGACCTGCACAAATTGAACCTATTTCTCCACATTTTTTTAGGGAATAATTATTAATTAATCCATGAATAAATCCTCCTGCATAAATATCTCCAGCTCCAGTAGTATCAATAACCTTCCCTTTTGAAATTGACTTAATTATTTCGAAGTTATTGTTGTTAATTATGAGAGAACCATTGCTACCACGAGTTAACACAACTAATTCACATAAGGAAGATATGTCTCCTTGGCAATCAGCTAACTTGTCTTTTTTAAATAGGCTTAAAACCTCGGATTCGTTGCAAAAAACTATATCTACATAGTGATCAATTAATTCTAAGAAACTTTCTCGATGTCTTTCTACGCAAAATGAATCTGACAATGACAGGATTATTTTTGTATTAGATAGTTTTGCAATTTGAGCGGCTTTAAGAAAAGCATTCTTGGCTAATTCGCTATCCCATAAATAACCCTCTAAATAAAGATATTTAGCCCCCTTTATTGCACTAAAATCAATGTCTTGTGGTTCAAACTCTATTGATGCACCAAGGTAAGTGCACATAGTTCTCTGTGCATCAGGCGTAATCAAAATAATTGAATGAGCTGTTGAAGCACCTTTATTGGTGGGTGGTGTATTAAATATAGTTTTACTTTTTTTTATATCAGAAGAAAAAAACTCACCAAATTGATCATTTTTCACCCTTCCGATAAACTGCACATAATGCCCTAATTCTGCTAAACATACAACTGTATTTGCTGAGGAACCACCGGATATTTTCTTTATCACTTTGCAATTCTTTAGCAACCTTTTGGATTCATTAGATTTAATGAGATTCATTGATCCTTTCTTTAAATTATTTATCTCAAGAAAATCATCTTCAATATTGACAATAATATCTACTATCGCATTGCCGAGACCTATGAGGTCTACTTTTTTATTTTGCTCAAGATGTCTAAAGGAACCACTCATTAATTCTAAAATGAATCACCTTAGAAGTGCTCTTTTAGGCCCGTGAATAGGATCTTCGATAACTATGGTTTGGTCTCTATTTGCCCCTAATGAGACTATAGCAATTGGAACCTCCATTAATTCAGCTAGAAACCTGAGATAATTCATTGCATTTTCTGGGAGATCAGAAAGATTTCTGCAATTTGCAGTAGAACATTGCCAACCTTTTAATTTCTTGAAGATTGGCTTACATTTTTTTAAGTCATCTGAATTTGTTGGGAAATAGTCTATTTCCTCTCCTTCTAAGTCATATGCAATGCAAACTTGAATTTCATCTAATTCATCTAATACATCTAGTTTTGTTACTGCTAAACAATCAAGACCATTTACAGATACGGCATATTTACCAATCACTCCATCAAACCAACCACATCTTCTCCTCCTCCCAGTAGTTGTACCAAATTCACTGCCCCTGTCACAAAGTTGATCGTTAATGCTGCCTTGCAATTCCGTTGGGAATGGGCCCTCACCTACTCTTGTGGTGTAAGCTTTTGCAACTCCTATTACCCTATCAATTAATGTTGGACCAACCCCCGCTCCAATGCATGCACCCCCTGATATCGGGTTTGATGAAGTCACAAAAGGATAAGTCCCATGATCTAAGTCGAGCAGAGTACCCTGAGCACCTTCAAATAGAATATTCTTCTTATTTTTTGATGCAGCATGGATCGTTCTCGTACAGTCCACCACATGCTTGGATAATCTTTGCCCATAGTTAAGATATTCTTCTACAATATCTTCTAATTTAAGAGGTTTGATTCCATAAATTTTCTCTAGAAGGCCATTTTTTTCTCTCAATGGAATCTCGATAACATCAATTAGCCTTTGTCTATTGAGCAAGTCTCTTACTCTAATTCCATTCCTTTGCGACTTGTCCGCATAAGTTGGACCAATCCCCCGGCCTGTAGTCCCTATTTTATTTGAACCCCGATCAGCTTCCATAGCTTCATCTAATATTCGGTGATAGGGCATCGTTACATGTGATGTTGATGAAATTTTCAATCCTGAAATATCAATCCCATTATCAATCAACATATCAATTTCTTTTAGCAAGATTTTTGGATCTACAACTGTTCCTGATCCAATTAAGCATGTAGTATTTTTATAAAGTATCCCAGAAGGAATTAAATGTAGTTTTAAAACTTTATCATCAACAACTATAGTGTGACCTGCATTTACTCCTCCTTGGTAACGTACGACAACATCAGCCGAACGACTAAGTAAATCAGTTATCTTACCTTTTCCTTCGTCACCCCATTGGGCTCCGATTACAACAACATTGGCCAATTTTAGAAGAGCATTATTTTTGTGCGAATATTTAATATATTCAAAAATCTTGGTTTACTTTTAAAAAGTAAATTAATTGTATCAACTTTCTCTGAGAACCATTTTTTCAGCAAGAGAAAATTCTTTGGTTAAACGCTCTTTAAGTTTATCTGGTAAAGGCCTACTTGCAAAGTTTTTGTAATGGCCAGCCATCGCATTTAATGCTGTTTGCATTGTTGTAAAAGATTGAGTTTTGTTAACCATCCCTCTATTTCTATATCTAGAAATATAGTCAGTTATGAGGGTAAGAGCTTCGCTTCTTATTTCATCTTTATTTGGAGATTCTTTTGGAGTATCGACAGCAGTTTGTAATGTTTTAACAACAGAAATTGTATCTTTTGCATAGTCACCTGTCATCGAGGTTTTAACAGCTATGGAGGGGGAACTAAACAATGTGAAAGTAACAATCAAAGAAAGTGTAAAAGATACAGTTTTGGAAAGATTTTTAAAATTTAATTTTGGGTCCCATTTTAATAACATAAATTAGCTCCAAGAAATTTAGCCTTAAGAATTTTTATTGTACATTATTTCTGATTCGGAAATAAATGTTTCCAACAATTTATTGGTGCTTAGTTTAATTTTAGTATTATTTCTTCTGCATATAAGTTCTACTTCTTTGTTAATAGAATCTCTACCTATGATTACTTGAAAAGGAATACCAATTAATTCCGCATCTTTAAATTTTACTCCTGCTCTGTCATCTCTATCATCAAGTAGTACATCAATTTTATTAACTATAAAATCATTATATATTTGCTCAGTAAGGTCTCTTTGAATTGGATCTTTTAGGTTGGTTGGAATAATAATAACTTCAAAAGGAGAAATCTGGATCGGCCAACAAATACCTTTTTGATCATGATTCTGTTCAATTGCAGCTTGCGCTATTCTTGTTACTCCAATTCCATAACATCCCATCCACAAATTTTTTAATTTACCATCTTTGTCAGAAAATGTAGCATTTAATTTTTCACTATATTTTTGGCCTAATTGGAAAATATGTCCAATTTCTATGCCTTTTTTTTCTTTGAGTTCCTCGTTATCATCAATTTTTACTTTATCTCCCTTTTTAGAATTTCTGATATCTGCAATAAGATAATTTTTAGAAGAAAAAGAAAATTCCTTAAAAACTTTGTGGAGATCAACTTTATTTGCGCCACTTATAAAGTTTGAGAGATTACTTGCAGAATGATCTATTATTCTGGTCCATGTTTTTTCCCAATTAGAACTCGCTTTAATAGTCTCATTATGTAGGTCTGGCCCGATAAAACCTAAAGGAAAATTAACTAGGTTTTTTTCGATAATATTTTTGTCCTCAATTTTCTGAAGTTTAAGTATGTTGGAACTATGAAGTTTATTTATCAGGTTAAAAAGCTTTACTTCATTAATATGTTGGTCGCCTCTAATGCAGGCAAGTATTGGGACTTCTGATTTGTCTTCTAACTTTGCTAGAAATACTACGACTTTAATAATCTGACTAGGTTCTAAATTATTATTTTTACAAACCTCGAAGATGGTTTTTTGTTGAGGGGTTTCTAGAAATCCAGAAATATCTTCCTTTAATGGAATTGGTTTAGAGGGA
>QCLY01000027.1 GCA_003214195.1 Prochlorococcus sp. AG-418-G23 | reverse complement strand
TAGATATGAAGTCGGAATATCAACTCTAAAAGATGTACTTGTAAGACAAAGTGAATTAAGTAATGCACAATCCAAAAAAATTAATGCTATTTATAATTACAACTTAATTTTAGATGAATTAGAAAGATTAACTTTTCTTGAAATAAGTAAAGATTGTTTAGATATTAATAATAATGAAACTAGTGATAGAGAATCTATCTGCAATATCCAAATATGAATCAACCAAATTTAACTAAACATCAACTAAGTAAATTAGAATCGTTATTTGAATTAGTTAGTCAACGTCAATTAAGAGATTTTGGAAATATTAGTGCCAGTAATAAAGCAGACGGATCATTAATTACAAGTTGTGATTTATGGAGTGATCAAACAATAGTTGAGGGTCTGGCTTCAATAGCTCCAGGTGAGGGAGTTCTCAGTGAAGAAGGTGGGAAGAAAATACCTAATACCAAAGCTTATTGGGTAGTGGATCCACTGGATGGGACAACAAATTTTGCTGCCGGCATTCCATACTGGTCCATATCAGTAGCAAGATTTATAGATGGTAGACCTCAATCTTCTTTTTTAATAATCCCGACATTAAAAAAAATTTTTGTATCAATAAAAGGAGAAGGTGTTTGGTTAAATAATAAGAAAATAGATCCTCACCAAAATAATCACCAAAGTGAATGCGTTTCTTTATGTAGTAGATCTATAAAAATTCTACAAAAAAAACCAAACTCTGTGTTTCCTGGCAAAATAAGACTCTTAGGCGTATCGAGCTTAAATTTAACTAGTGTCGCAATGGGACAAACTTTTGGAGCAATCGAATCAACCCCTAAAATATGGGACATTGCAGCAGCCTGGCTTTTATTAGAAGAACTCAATTGTTCTATAGAATGGTTAGAAACACATCCTTTAAAGTTAAATACTGGACAAAACCTAAGTGATGTAAATTTTCCATTGATTGCATGTAGTTCAACTAAAAAAATTGAAATCTTAAGACCATGGGGTAATTTATTATTAGAAAAATAGTTTCTTCATAAATCAATAATTGCTTGAAAAATTTGTTAATTAGATACAATAAAAAATAAATAAAATAAATATTTGAAGAAAATTAATTTGCAGCGTAGCTTTACTTGGATTCTGAAAAGTTTGTGGGGAGCATGCGAGAGATGGAGCAAATCTGATTGTATTGATCTAAGTGCTGCATTTGCCTATTACACACTACAATCATTTTTTCCTATTCTACTAATTTCTCTCTCCATAGCATCTTGGTTTCTAGGCAAACAAGAGGGCTTAGATCAAGAAATCATTTCTATTGCAGCTCAAATTCTGCCTCCTTCAGTAGTTGAATTAGTAGAAACAACATTATTTAAACTAATCGATCAAGGTTTTGGAGCGGGTATTTTAGGTGCTATGTTTTTGCTTTTTACAGCAGGTAATGCTTATTTATCGCTCCAGAGAGGTTCAGATAGACTCTGGGAAGATGAACTTCCCTCTAAAAGAGCAAATGCTGCTTGGAGAGAGCAAGCTTCAAAGTTTTTACGCAATAGAGTTGAAGCTTTTTTAATTGTATTCTTTATAGGATTTTTAATGGTATTGGATCAGATCAGTGCGAATCTTAGAATGATACCAAGTAACGTTTTAGAGAATCTTTCAAAATCTAATAATATTATTTCTGAATTGTTGCTAAAATTACCTCTTTTGCAAGTTGGTCAATTTGCAATCCCATTAATTGGCTTTTCATTAATGGCTCTTTTATTACAAGCATTATTGCCAAGTAGAAAAGTACCTTTAAAACCACTAATACCTGGATCTTTTCTTATTGGAATAGGCCTTACTACTTTGAACCTAGCAGTAAGCAAGAGTATACTTTCGCTTGGAGCAAGATTTCAAGCATATGGTTTTATTGGAGGATTTCTCGTTCTCACCTTATGGGTCTGGCTTTTAGGAGTTATATTATATTTTGGACAGTGTTGGAGTGTTGTAATTGCTAGCATGTCTCTGGTAAATAAAAAAAGGAGGAGATATAACTAAAATGAGTTATTTTCTTAATATCAATAAAAATTTACTTTTTTTTTCTTTAGTAATATTAATTATTCTTCCTATTTTTGGATTTAAATTTCTTATAAGCTTTCTTGGCAATATTTTGCTCTTATTATTATTAATTCCAATTTTAATATTAGTATTGATATTTTTAGGTTTTAATTCATATAAATCAAAAATTAATATATGCAGTAACTGTGGTGCAATAGACTTAGGCTTTAATGAAAAATGCTTAAAATGTGGCGCAGACTTAGAGAGTAAAAGCCAAAAGAGAAAATCAGATGAAAAACCAAGTGAAAGTACAATTGAAATAAAGGCAGAAGAAATAAAATAAAATTATCCTATACCTATCTGTCTAAGAATGCTTTGACCTGTAATTAATTCAGTGCCCAAACCAATTAAGATACCCATCATAGCCATACGGCCATTCCACGTTTCAGCAAAACTTACAAAACCAAATCTTGTTTGATTTGTTTCATCCATAATTAACTAATTATCTATTCTTATCTTAACGTTTAATGAGAGAATTTATGTTAATTAATAAATATATTATTTAACATGTCTAACACCATCAACAGGCCGGTAAACCTCTCCAGTTAACTCTTCATATACGATAGCTGGTAATCCAGTCTCAAACATCGTTTGCAATGCTTCTTTTAGCATAGGATTCCATCCTCCAGTACTTACTTTTCCATGTCTTACAGTCCAGTCCCAAGTACCTTGAAGATCTCTTGGTATCCTACCTTCTCTATCTCTTCGAGCAACCAAGTCTAGAGATTCTACAATGCCAACAATTATTGGGTTTTTCCCATAAGAAGGAGTAAGGCTAAGTTCAAGCCTAACAGGATCTTCTTTTACAATTCGCAAACGAAACCTTGGCGGTAACTTAAGTGATCTAATGACCGCTGTGACAATTTTAGTTCTTAATTCCAAGTTTTTTACCTTAATTTTTTTCTCTTTAATCTGTTGGTGTACCCTTTTCTTCTAGGAAAGAATCATTATCATTTGAAAATCTAACTGTTAAAAGTTCTTCTTCGGTAATATTTCCTGATTTATCTAAAAGTTCAGGATGTATTGTGTAATTTTTTTGTTTAAATTTTGATTTTTCAAAAGTTTTTTTCCCTTGAGAAGTGATACTCCAACCGTTGGACATCACCTTGAAAGCTTTCCAGACTAGATAGGTTAATGCCGCGGAATATATAATCGGAAAAATAAGGCTCATCGAACTTATAGATAGTTTTATTATAATAACTATGATAGCTTGAAAAAAAAAAAAATTGCTATTCTTATAGTTATAATTCTTCTCTAAATTGAATTGTAGTTATATTAAGTCTACACGTAAATTGTGTATCAAATGGTATTGAAAAAAATAAGAAAAACAAGTTTGAATAACTTGCATCGAAAAAAACTATTTCTTTCTTCAGCAATTACATTAAGTATCATTTGTCCAATAAATTTATTATCTCAACCATTAATTAATCCAAAATCGAATGAAATAAACAAATATTCAAACGAGTCTTTCATTACAAAAGCTATTGAAAAAACCGGTCCCTCTGTTGTAACAATCGAAACTCAGAAATACATTAATAAGAGAAAACTTTCAAGAAATTCTCAACTATTTTTAGACCCATATTTTGAAAAATTTTTTGGATTAGATATACCTTATGAAAATCAACCAAGCATAGAACAAAGCCAAGGAAGTGGATTCATTTTTGATGACGGACTTGTAATAACTAATGCTCATGTTGTGAATGGATCTGATAAAGTAATTGTTGGTTTAAGCACAGGCAAAAAATTACAAGGACAACTTATTGGTCAAGACATATTTACCGATTTAGCAATAATTAAGATTGAAGGGCAAGGACCCTGGCCAAAAGCAAAATTGGGCGATTCAACAAAAATTAAAGTTGGAGACTGGGCGATCGCAGTGGGAAATCCCTTCGGCCTAGAAAATACAGTTACGCTTGGTATTATTAGTAATCTAAAAAGAAACGTTTATCAATTGGGAATATATGATAAAAAACTAGAACTTATTCAAACAGATGCAGCTATAAATCCTGGGAATTCAGGAGGTCCATTATTAAATAGCAATGGAGAAGTAATTGGCATTAATACCTTGATAAGATCTGGTCCAGGGGCGGGGTTAAGTTTTGCAATCCCAATTAATAAAGCAAAGGATATTGCTTATCAGTTAATTAATAATGGAAAAGTAATACATCCCATGATTGGTATAAGCCTAATAAGTGAAAGTAATTTTCAAACAAACAATAATACAGTAAAAGTTGGGTATGTAGTTCCGAATAGTCCTGCTGAAAATAGTGGAATTATGGTAAATGACATAATTATAAAAGTTGGTGATAAAAATATTGAAACAGTTTCAGATGTTATAAGCCAAATCAGTAAAAATGGTATAAGTAAAAAAATAAATATATTAATAAGGCGAAAAAATAAATTTATTAACCTAAAAGTAATGCCAACTGATATATCTAATCTACAAAATAATTAAATGCATCAGTTTTCATAATTTTTAAGTATTTCAACGCACATAGAAATACAAGAACCATCTTTCAAATCACAGCTTGAAATACATTCAAAGTAACTGTCAATGGGATCAGACATTGGAAACTGTTTTTCATTCAAATCGTGATTTTTCATATGAATTATTAAAAACTAATTTTGTATTTTTAAGACTAAACAATTAGGATTAACTATGTAAAGATAAATGAGTGATCTTGCCTAGACAAATGTAAACTTTCTTTAAAAGTAAATAAATTTTCCCTTTTTTTAATTTTTTTCTAAAAAATATTCATAGTTACCATTATAAGAAAATAACTTTGAATCCTTAATTTCAATAATTTTATTTGCAACCTTAGAAATAAAATATCTATCATGAGAAATCATTAACAATGAACCTTTATAATTATTAATCGCTAATTCTAGATTATCTTTAGATTGCAAATCCAAATGATTAGTTGGTTCATCCAATAGCAGAAAGTTACTCGGATTCATAATCATAAGAGCCAGCGCTAATCTTGCCTTTTCTCCTCCACTAAGTTGTTTAATATATTTAAAAACAGTTTCATTTTGGAAACCAAAACCTCCTAAAAATGTTCTGACTTTTGTTTGAGACCATTCAGGAGATTTTTTACATATCAAATCTATAACCCTTTCCTCAAGTGATAGTGCTTCAGCCTGATTTTGTTCATAATAGCTAGTATAAATATTATGTTTACCAAAATTAATTTCTCCAATTTCGGGAGATATTCTTTTCATAATAATTTTTAGTAATGTAGATTTTCCGCATCCATTAGGGCCTAATATCGCTATTTTATCTCCAGATGAAACCTTTAAATTAATATCTAAAAAAAGTATTTTATCATCATAACTATGAGACAAATTTTTGATAGTTAGAACTGATTTACCTGAACGAGGACATTCTGGAAAATTAAAGGCAGGACTTTTTAAGTTTGTTCTAGGAGCTTCAATTTTAGAAATCTTTTTTAATTGTTTTTCTCTACTCTTAGCTTGAGAACTTCGAGTAGCACTAGCTCTAAATCTATCTATATATTTTTTCTGGGTTTCAATTTCTTTTTGTTGTAATTGATAAGCTTTATTTTGTGATTCTTCATTTAAAGACTTTTGTTCAACAAAAAAAGAATAGTTGCCATTAAATATTTCAGCACTTCCTCTATCTATAAAAATTATTTTTTTACATAATTTGTCTAAAAAATACCTATCATGACTAATGATAATTATTGCAATCTTAAGCGAAGATAGATATTCTTCCAACCAAAAAATCGTATCTAAATCTAAATGATTCGTAGGTTCATCAAGTAAAAGTAAATCAGGTTTTTGTAAAATTATTTTTCCAAGCGCAATTTTCATTTGCCAACCACCGGAAAAATTACCAACTAATTGATCAGCATCTTCGATTGAAAATCCTAGTTTCGGTAAAATTTTTTCTACATCAGATTGCATTTTATAGCCACCTAAAGCTTCGAATTTTGCTTGAAATTTTGCGAGTTGATTTACTAATACTTCAAGTTCATCAGAATGTTGTTTTATATCCAATGATTTCATTTTATTTTCAATATCAAAAAGTTTTATAGCAACTTTTTGTATATCGCTAAAAGAACTTTCTAATTCCTCTCTCACTGAAAAATTCAAATTACAATCAAACTCCTGTTTTAGATAAGCAATTTTAGGATTTCCCTCTTTGATGATCGTTCCACTTGTTGGATCTTCTTCTCCCATTAAAATCTTAAATTGAGTTGATTTACCCGCACCGTTTGAACCAACTAATCCAACTTTTTCTCCTTTCTTAATTTCCCAATTAATATTTTTTAAAACAACATCTGTAGAATAAATTTTGCTTACACCTTCAAATCTAATCACTGTTTTAAAAATAAAATTTACAAAAACTAAGGCTTATTTACTAAAAATATTTTGTGGAATAAAATTGGATTATGAAAAAAATAGAACAAATTGTAGTAATTTTCATAGCTGCAGGTCTTGCTATTCCAAGTTATTGGTTTTTCTGGACATTAGCTGGCGGTGGTGGTTATAACAAAAGAATAAAACCTATTACAAATCAAAATAATAATTCTTCGAAACCTTTTCCTAAAGACCACCACGAGCCTTAACTAACCACATTTTAGTTGCCTCATCGTCAATAGTACTCAAATATTCAATAACCTCTTCTTTAGTCACGGAAATGTTTAACTCGTTGCCAATTTCACATATTTTATCTAATGCTTTTTTGGGATTCGTCAAAGCTATCATAAACAAACTTTGTTTCTTTTTAGAGTCGTTTGCTATTAACTTATAGAGCTTTTCTGCATTACTGGACATGTTTTTAAAATATATTTATTAATAGATTATTACTTCAAGCTACATTTTGTTCATTATATTTATTAATAGATAAATCATTTTCCGAATCATTGATTTCTTTTGCTGATGCATCAGCCATGCTTCTTGCATCTAGACATAATACCTTTCTTAGTTTTGCAAAGTTAGCTGCATGAGATTTTCTTCCATCTTTTTTGGCATAATACTCAGACTGTTGAAGAATATGATGAAGATGAGTTAGCAAATATGGACTTATTACAGCTGATACCAAAACATCACTATTCTCAGTATCGAAAGAATCAGAATTCACTATTCTTTTTTTCTTTTTATCTATTATTGACCTCTTTGGAGGATCAAGTTTTCTTGAGTTTTTCATGGGGCAATAAAAACAATTAATGCGGATATATTTCCTTACTAATAATATACACAAAGATAGTATCCTTGACTAACTGTGTATACTAATAAGTAACAGTTATCAACTTTGACTCATGGCTACCCGTCAAAATTCATCAAACGGGAAGCCTAAATCCCCTAGAATTCAAGTGGTTCTTCCAGAATTAATATGTGAACAATTGACTGCTTTAGCTAATAATGAATCCAGGACAGTTAGTAATATGGCAAAAGTTTTAATACAAGAAGGTATCCAAAAATACTTCGAGAAAGAGGGTAAATCACTTTTCATAGACAATAATCTAAATACCGATAAATTTAGAGACAAACTTGAAAACCAAAGTGTCAGAAGATTAAAAAAACCTCCCCAAAGGATTAGATATTATAAAAAACCCGAATAAAAAATTAATTTTGAGGTAATTTCTGTAAATCTGCAGTTTTTCCCATAACTACTAAGATATTTCCCCTTTCCAAAATATATTTTGCTGGAGGATTAACTGTTAACTTTTCAGCAGGACCTGCAGCAAGAACATTAACTAGATAATTTTTCCTCAAATTCAAATCTCTTAAAGATCTTCCAATAAATTCCTCTGGAACAGTTATTTCATCTATACCAGTTTGATTATCTAATTCCAATCTTTCAATTAGATTGGGTCTCACCAATTCTAGGCCCAATCTCTCTCCCTGCATTCTGGAAGGGAAGACTACTTTATCCGCTCCTACTCTTTTTAACATTTTTTCATGCAAGTCACTCGTTGCTCTCGCTATAACTCTTTTAACTTTGCTACCTTCGCTATCCTTCGCAATAAGTGTTGTAGTTATGCTTGCTTCAATGGGTTCACTTATACCTACCACAACAGTGTTCATTTCAAGTATTCCAGATTCCTTCATAGACTCTTCATCAGTACAATCTACAACTCTAGCTTCTATTGAAGGTTCCAATTGTCTTAAATCATCAATAGCCTTTTCCGAATAATCTGCAGCCAAAACATCTGCACCATTACTTATAAGTTCTCTACAAACAGCGGTTCCAAATCTACCAACGCCAACAACTGCAAAGGTGAGGGCTTCTTTATCTCTCTTTTGAGACCACTGCCACCAATCTGCCATAATAAAACTCAGTCAATCCTAAACATAAAGATCAGCTCTAGGATAGCCAATTCTCTTCTGTCTATCTATTCTACTCTTATAAAGAGCCTGCCAAAGTGCACTTAACAACAAAAGAATACCAAGCCTACCCACAAACATACCAACAATAAGAATAAATTGGCCAAAATGATTCAATTTTGCAGTTAAACCAATGTCAAAACCTACTGTTGCAAATGCTGATATGCAAGTAAACAGAATTTCTAGGAAAGTAAAAGATTCTTTTTTAACAAATGTATTAGTTGTACTAAGCAACATTGCCATTAAAATAATGAAAAGCAAAGATCCTACCGTTATTCCTACTGCCTTTAAGATGACTTTGTCTGAAATTAATCTGTTGCTAATAATTACATCTTTCTGACCTCTTAAAGTTGATCTAGTTGCAGCCATTAAAGCAATAAATGTTGTTGTTTTTATACCTCCACCAGTACCTCCAGTACTTGCTCCAATAAACATCAGTGTCATTAATAAAAGAAGACCAGTGTCGGAGATGGAGTTTAGAGAGATCGGGTAATTTGTGAAGCCTGCGGTTCTTGCACTCACTGTTTCAAAGATTGATGATAATAACCTATCAAACAAATTCAAATCATTGAAAAATTGACTATTTAGTAATGATTCAGTAATAAAGAATCCTAATGATCCGAATAATATAAGAGACAAACTCGTCCTAATAACTAATCTGGTGTGTAGGTTTAGATTTTTATATGAAAGATTATTTTTATTACTCCAAACATCATCAATAACGCGCCATCCAAGTCCACCCATGACAATGAGAAAAACAAAAACACTATTAACCAATAAATTAGTTCTATAGTCTTCAAGACTATTTGACCACAAAGAAAAACCTGCATTGTTATATGCAGATATGCTGTGAAAAATCGAGGACCAAAGTCTTTCCCAATTATTTTGAATATCTACAAATCCAAATGTATAAAGAACAAATGCACCAAAAGATATGATACAAGCTGCAGTAACAGCAATACTTTGAAAAGTTCGACCAATTCCGCCAACACCAAATTCATCTAAAGTCTTGCCTTTATCTAATCTAGTTCTAAGCTTTGTCCCCTTTACAACAAAACCTTGTAAAAATGTCGTAATAGCCATTAATCCCAGACCACCTGACAAGAGCATAAAAGCTAAAAAAACTTGTCCAAAGAAATTTAAATCAGTTCCAATATCTATAATTGTTAGACCAGTAACGGTTATAGCAGACGCAGATGTAAAAAATGCTTCCCACAAACCAACCTGTGAAGATGAACATAAAGGAGAACTCAAAATTAAAGTTCCAAAGAAAATAATAAATAATCCTGTAACAATAGTAAATTGAGGAACAGATAGTTTTCTGTACGAGTCTTTTAACTTATAAACTTTATTTGTAAATTTCACTTTATTTAACTAAAATTTAGAATTATCAATGCAGGAACTGTAAGTGACATTATAAGTGTTAATCCTGCTCCGTATTTTGCAATATCAAAAAATCTATATCTTCCAGGCCCGTAAACCATTAAATTTGTTTGATAACCCATTGGAGTCAAGAAAGATTGACTTGCTCCAAATAAAACAAGCATTATTAAAGCACTTGGCGAAATATCCAAAACATTTGAGAATTCAATAGCAACAGGCAAAATCAAAGCAACTGATGCAGCATTGCTAATAAATTGGGTAAGGATAACTGTCGAAACAAAAATTATGACTAATGCAAAATAGAGAGGCATCCCATAGAGAGCAAAATTGAGATTTAGTGCTATCAAATCTGCTAAACCTGTCACTTGCATAGCGACACTAAAGCAAGATAATGATCCTAGCAATAAAATAACGTCTAACCTTATTGATTTTTGAATCTCTGCAGGCCTCAAACATCCAAATGCAACCATCGCAATAACTGCTAAAAGAACTGAACCTACTAATGGAATACTAGTAACAGTAGGTAATACTACCATTCCAATGGCAATTGCAATAGATATAGGTTTTTTTATCAATACAGGTAAATCATCTTCGAATTGATCTAAAATTAGCAAATCATTACTAGCCTGAAGACCTCTGATTGAATCTAATGGCGCTTGCAATAATAAAACATCGCCTGCCCTTAAAACAGCTTGACCTAATCTCTCTTGAACAGTTTGCTGACCTCTTCTAAGTGCCAAAACTGTTGCATTATGACGCTGCCTAAATCTTAATTCTCTCAAACTTGCACCAGCTAGAGTTGAACCTGCTGGCAACAAGGCTTCAAAGGTTTTAGTGCCTTCATCATCTGAAAAAACATTAGCCGCTCCGAATGATTTTTTATTCTCTCCTAATAAAATAGTGTGTTCCTGCTGCAGTCTGAATAAATCTGCTCTCGTTACGCGGATTATTAACCTATCATCCGGTTCAATCTTTCTATCTGCCAAAGGGGGAAGAATAACTTTCCCATTTCGTTGCAACTCTAAAACATCTACGTCAAATCGTCTTTGCAATCTACTATCTCTTACAGATTGTCCAACTAATTCTGATGCATGGGGAATAGTAACTTCAGTAAAGTAAATATTCATATCCCCATTTTTAATAAAATCCTTATCTCTTCCTCTATCTGGCAAAAGCATGTCAGAAACCAGAATCATGTAGGTTGTACCTATCAACCAGACTGGAATTCCAATTTTAGTCAAACTAAATAACTCTAAAGCTCCATAACCTAATTGCTGACTTATATCACTTACAAGAAGATTTACAGAGCTTCCTAATAATGTAAGAGTTCCACCTAGTAAAGTGGCAAAAGAAAGAGGTAATAAAACCTTAGATGGTGAAATATTTCTGCGTTCGCACCAACCTTCAATTAAAGGTAACAATGAAGCAACTACTGGAGTATTAGGTACAATTCCAGATATTGGAGCAATCAAAAAAGCTATTAATGAAATTAATTTCCTTGGCGTTCTAATACTTTCAGAAGAAATCAATTCTCTTACTCTATCTAAGGCGCCACTTTTAAATAAGGCAGAAGATACTGCAAATAAACCCATAAGAGTAATTAGGGATGGGCTACCAAATCCAGCTAAAGCTTTTTCAGGGGAAAGAACCCCTGTAGCTATAAATATTCCAACACATAATAAACCAGTCAATTCTGGAGCAATAGTATTTTTTATAAACAAAATAATTGACATTATTAAAACAACTACCGTTATAAACGCTTCAATATTATTACTAACAACTACTATTAAATTCATATGAAACTTATTTAACTCAATATACCCAAAAACAATATTTCAAAAAAGTTTAATTAGGATTATCTTTTTTAAAATAATTTTTGAAAATAGATTTTTTTTGAAATATCCATGAAGATGCAGATTTTAAACTTTCAGTAATATCTGGTAACTTGGAAGCATATATAAGTCTTCTTGCCTCAAAAGCTAATTTTCCAGATAGAGTTACACCAAGACCAGAAATTGAAGCGTCCCCTACTCCTAAGCTAATCATTTCACCATTATCTTGAAATTCAAAGGGTAAAGGGTCTTTTCCTTGAATAAGTAGTTCTAGATTTTTAGCAAGATGATTACCTTCCTGCATAGCAACCTGAGCTGTTATGGGAAGATCCTCCATCCCTTCAATGATTGAAATATCACCAATAGCAAAACAGTTTTTATGGTGTTCTATTTGCAAATTATTATCAACTAAAATTCGTCCAAATTTTTTTGTTATTTGATCAGTTTCTAAGTAAGACAAATTAGGTTTAACACCCGCTGTCCAAATAACAATATCTTTATCCAAGGAGGTTTTTCCAACCTCACTAGAAATAGTAATCTTAGTTTCTGAGACTTCTTTAACTGTGGAATTCAAAAGAACGTTGATTTTTCTTTCTTCTAATGCCTTCTCTGCTTGTTCTCTATTAAAAATTTTGTTTTTATTGAGGATTTCGTTTGATTTTTCTATTACATTAATTTCAAATTGGTCTGTAAATATATCTTTAATTTTGCATGCCAACTCGATACCAGAGGGACCACCTCCAACTATAAATAACTTTTTATGCAACGCTATATCTTGTGATTTTTTTAAATAAGAATTTAATTTATTTAAATCGTGAACATCATTAAAAAAATAACAATGTTCATCTACACCTTTTATAAAAAAACTATTTGGAATAGATCCTGTACAGATAACGAGATATTGATAACTTAATTTTAATTCATCACTAAATTCAAGAATATTTTCTTTGAAGGAAATCTTGGTTAAACAATTTCTTAAAAAAGTTATACCTGCATCAGAAAAAATATTTGCAAATTTTGGGGTAGCTTCCCAACTTCTTATCTCTTTACTTAAAACTTCGTACATTAAAGGTTTAAATATAAAGTTAGTTTCAGAATCAACTACAAGAATCGGTAAAGAAGGATTAAGATTCTTTAAATTCAAAGCAAATGTCATACCTGCAAAACCTGCTCCAACTATTACTATTGGTTTTTGTATTGATTTCATTAGAGAAATATGGTTATGCATAAATGTATTATTAAACTATACGAATAATTTATAAATTGAGCGAAATAAAATTAAACTCCTAATCAAACTGAAGAATGATTGAAAAAATTCACAAAGATATTCAAACTAACTTGAGGAAATATAATCAAGATCTTGTAGATATGAAACCTCAAGGAATGCTTACATGGGGTTATGAAAAGTTTGATAAACAATTTGCTATTACAACAAGTTTTGGTATTCAGTCATCAGTCCTTTTAGATATGGTCAAGAAATTATCACTACAAAAAAAAATCAAAATATTTTGGGTAGATACAGGTTATCTACCTCGAGAAACATACCATTACGCTGAAAAGCTTATTGATAATTTATCCTTAGAAGTTGAAGTTCTGCAAAGTGAATTATCTCCAGCAAGAATGGAGGCCAAATACGGAAAACTTTGGGAAACAAAAAAAGAGAGTGATTTAGATAAGTATCATGAATTGAGAAAGATAAAACCTTTAGAAAATGGTCTAGAAAAATATGATATTTCCTGTTGGGCAAGCGGTGTTAGATCAAGTCAAACAGAAAATAGAAACAAAATGAAATTCATAGACGTAATTCGTCAAAGGCTCTCTTTAAGACCTTTATTAAATTGGACAAATAAAGATATTTTTTATTATATGGAAGAGAATAATTTACCTGCCCATCCACTTTTTATCAAAGGTTATTCTTCTGTAGGCGATTGGCATTCAAGCAGTCCTGATGGTATTGCAAAAAAGGGCAGAGATACAAGATTTGGAGGGATTAAACAAGAATGTGGAATTCACACTAATAATTAAATTGATCATAAAACAATGGTCTCAGATATAAATTTTTTATTAGTAGGCAATAGTAGGCTTCATTGGGCTCAATATTCTAAAAATCAATATAAATTTTTCCATACCAAAAAAGAGCAAAAAGTACCCGAAAATATAGATCTTGATCAATTAATTTGGGCTTCTGTAGGAAAACTTCCAAATTTCTTGCTGAGAAAAGAAAATGAAATAAAAACTAAAGATATCCAATTATCAAATCTTCCCGATTATTTTGGAGTTGATAGAGCTCTTGCCTGTATTGCCGCTTTTAAAATTATTGAAAACCCTTTCAAAAAAGATTTGCTTATTGCAGATTTTGGAACAATATTATCAATAACAAAATTGAATTCAAATGGATCTATTATTGGTGGTCAACTTATTCCAGGTTTTCTAACACAATTAAAATCAATGGAACAAAATACAAAAAATCTTAGAGTTCCCAAAAAATATAATATTCCTATAAAAGATTTTTTAATTAATACAGAAGAAGCAATCTTAAAAGGAGTAATCAACTCTCTTACTGGCGTTATTAATAGTTTATTTAATCCCGAAAAGGATATTTTAATAATTTGCGGGGGAGACTCTAAATTAATCACAAAATCTCTAAAGACTCAAAAAGAAAATATTATCAATGCTCCTAATTTAGTTATGGAGGGGATGATTATTCACCACCTGTCCATAAAAAATTAGCTTAACCCAAGGTCTGCAATTATATGATCAGCCATTATTGCTGCTTTTACCTTTAAGTAAATTTTTTCGATTTTACCTTCAGTATCAATTAAAAAAGTATTTCTCATCATTCCCATATATTCTTTTCCCATGAATTTTTTCAGTCCATAGCTATCGTAATCAGAAGAAACTTTGAAGGGTTCAGGATCAGTTAAAAGAATAAAAGGTAAATTAAATTTTTCTATAAACTTCTGATGAGAGGATGCTTTATCTTTACTAATACCAAGCACAACAATATTATGTTTTTGGAGTAAATCCCAATTCTCTTTAAAATTACATGCTTCTTTAGTACATCCTGGAGTATTATCTTTTGGATAAAAATATAGTATTATTCTTTTACCTTTAAAATCACTAAGAGAAACTTCTTTCTCAAAAGAATCTTTTAATTTAAATTCTGGTGCTTTGTCGCCAACCTTAAGAGCCATTGAAATTATTAAATGAGTATGAATATAAAATACCAAAAATTTGGTTTTATGAGATTAAAGGTGTGCAAGATGTCGCAACTATAGAAGAAATTAAAACTGCAAAAAACCTAACAAATTCAAGATCAAAGATTTTCTTAGAAACAAGAGCTTATTTGCGCCAATCACTTTCAACACTTTTTGATCTAGACCCCCTAGATATTCCAATTAATGCTCAACCTGGAGAACCTCCAAGTTTACCCTCTGGCATGGGAAATATCAGTTTAAGTCATTGTAAAGATGCCATTACTATAGTCTGGCATAAAAGCAAAATAGGGATAGATATTGAACGAAAAGATAGAGATTTTAACCATATAAAATTTGCAAAAAAATATTTTTTTCATACCAATAAATCAAACCACAATAATTATTTAACAAAAAATATGATACTAAATCAATGGTGTGCTGTTGAAGCGGCTATAAAATGGGATCATGGAACAATAGCTAAAGATATTAAATATTGGCAATTTTTTGAGAAGCCTAAAGAGTTAATTCATAAGAAGAAAAATATACATTTAAATTATTCACAGATTAACTTTCATAATTGGACTATCGCTTTAGCCTTCGAAGAAAGAACTTCTTTTAATCCTGAGATTATTTGTTGTTCCAAAAATTTTTAATTTTCTTTTCTTCTAAGCAGTTCTTCATATTGAGTTTTTTCCCATCCATTATTATTTGGTTCCCATATTTTTAAACCTCTTAAAGATTTAGGAAGATATTCTTGTAAGACCCAATTACCTGGATAATTATGAGGATTTACATAACTATTAGAATTATTTTTTAAATGAAATGGAACATCAAAAGCACTGGTAGATTTGATTGTTTCAATTGCTTTAAAAATACTCTTCGTACTATTACTTTTTGGAGAAATAGCTAAATATAAAGAAGCCTGCGTTAAAAAATATAATCCTTCTGGAAAACCAACTCTATCAAAAGCATCACAACAGGATTGTACAACTACTATGGCATTAGGATCAGCCATTCCAATATCTTCACTTGCAGATATCAGTAGTCTTCTAAAAATAAAATTAGGATCTTCACCAGCCTCTAGCATATTCGCAAGCCAGAATAAAGTTGCATCTGCATCAGAACCTCTTATGGACTTGATAAAGGCACTTATTACATCGTAGTGATTTTGACCATTTTTATCGTAAACAATATTTCTTTTTTGTAGTGCATCCTCTGCTATTGAGAGATTAATTTTGATTTCTTTAGCATCATTTTCAGCAGTTGTTTCTATGGCCATTTCTAGCGCATTGATTAATGTCCTTGCATCTCCGCCAGAAAATTTAATTAAATGACTTATAGCATCTTTAGTTAAATAAACTTTTTTTGAATCTTTTTGTTTTG
>QCLY01000026.1 GCA_003214195.1 Prochlorococcus sp. AG-418-G23 | reverse complement strand
GCAGAGAACATGCCCCACAAGCACTTATGCGATGGGGCATAAAAGCAATTATAGGAGAGAGTTTTGCTGATATTTTTTATAGTAATTGCATCGCTATTGGAATTCCATGTTTTACGCTTTCTAAAGAATCTATACAGGAAATTCAAAAATATAACAAAAATAAATATTTAAGTTTAGAAATTGATCTTAAAAATTACTCAGCTAAATCTAAAAATTATAATTTTGATATAGAGATTAAAGAAAGCGCAAGAAAAATGTTTTTATCAGGAGAATGGGATGCGACTTCAACACTATTAAAGAATGAAAATTTAATTGCAAATAAGTTTAAAGAGCTACCCTACATTAAATTTAATGATAAATTGTTATGACTATTTGAAGCCAAAGAGACTAAAAGATATACCACCTGCTTGATTATGAGGTTGATAAAAAATACCAAATTCATAAGATCTTTTCTTCCAATTTAATGAGATTCTAGAATCAGTAAATTCACCATAATCATCAGAATCATTTGTAAGGTTTAAAGTCCCATTAGTTTTGAGAATAACAGGACCAAATATTTGTTGATCTAGAGCAATATTTAAAGTGAACTTATCATAATTTTGATCGAATTTAAAAACACTATCTCCACTACTAAATTTATAGAAAGGGAAAAGACTTAAACGAGTATAATCAAAAGTTTTGTTTTTAAAATTACCTAATATTATTTCTGGCCCTATACCTAAACCTAAATATTCTTGATGACCTCCATTTTCATAAAAAGAATATGATGCTTCAAATTTTGTATTAAGACTTAATCCTTTTGTGATTGGTTCTGGAATATATATATATGAAATATCGATAGCTTTATTTTTAGGTTCTTCAGTACTAATCGGAAATTTCTGATCTAGAGAATAAAATAAGTTACCTTTTATGCTTGTTACAAGATCTTTGGAATTTAACGCCTCTGCTTTTATATCAGCCAAACCTAAAGATAAAATTTCTTTCTTTTTAATTCCATTAACAACCCAATTATTAACTTTCTGTAATTTCGAACCATAGCCCGAATATATTTCTGCTTCACCTAATGAACCATTCCAAACCCTCTCTCTATAAACTCCATAAAAGCTTTTATCCCATTTTGAATCTAGGAAATTAATTTCTTTAGTCAATTTAGTTTTCAACCTAAATGCATCAGGGAACTTACTAAAATCAAGAGAATTTAAATTCTTATCTATTTCTAAATCCCAACTATTTAATTTGCCTTTTATGGTGGATTTGAGAGCGAAATAGTCTTCAAAACTTGAATCTCTCTTAACTTTCTCTGAAGTAATTGATTCGTTCTTGTCAACAAAACTATTTGTATAGCCTTTTAATGAGCGTTGAATCAAGAATTGAGGCTCTAGATCAATAACAAAATTATCAAATATATCTATAGAGTTAAATTTCCTACCAATAAAATAACCATCCTTATCTAAATTTTCATATCCTAGATTCCATCTGTTATCAATTTGAGAATCATTAAAATCAAAAGTTCGATCACCTATCCAAAAAGGTATTGATACTTTCTCTTCAAGTATTAAGTAATTTAATGACGACTTAAAGCGTAATTTTTCATCGCGAGGATAAACTTCTAGTGAATTAATTGCTAATTTAAGTTGTTTCGATTGAAGTAAATCACTACTAAATACTGCCTTTTTACTTTTCCATTTTTTGCCATCTATAGTTATTTTATCTGTAAAAAAAATCCAATTCTTAATCTTATTAGGCGTGTAAAAGACCTCATTTCTTTTAAATTGAAGTAAACTTTCTAACTTATTCAAATCCGATACGCTGAAATTTGAGGATAAGTCCTCCACCAAAGTACCTGTATTAATAGATCCCTTAACATCTAATAAATAGCCTTTTTCATCAATAAAACTATACTCAAGTTGAGAAACTCTAAAGAATTGATCTCCCAACATTAAAAGAATGTTTCCTTGAGCACTAATTTTTTTATTAAGCTTATCGTAAATTAAATTATCAGCTTTTAAGGATTTCCCTTTATAAGTAACTTCTACGTTGCCTTCTGCATAAATAACATTGTTAATTTCAGACTGTTTATCTGATTGAATTTCTAAATTACTACTTTGATCGAAGTTTTCATTTTTTTCTTGAAACTGTTTATCTGATTGAATTTCTAAATTACTACTTTGATCCAAGTTTTCATTTTTTTCTTGAAGCTGTTTATCTGATTGAATTTCTAAATTACTACTTTGATCCAAGTTTTCATTTGATCCCAAGTCAGAGTTAACAGCTGAGGTTCCTCTTTCAACAACTGGATTTGAAATTTCGATTGACCAACCTTCATCTCCAAATACTCCATTCTCCTCAACGTTTGATGAAATTAGTTTTTGAAATCGTTTATTTATTAAGGAATGAGATTTTAACTTCTCTTTAAAGTATGATTTTTCAAAAGCAGTAGTAAGGGGATTTTTGCTACTAATTGTTTTTGATAAAACAGTATCAGAACTCTGGATAATTAAACCTAGAAAAAGTAAATTAAAATACTTGGATTTTCTTGATAGTGGAATCTTCAAAATTAATTATCCAAAGTAAAAATATAATTTAATCTTGAGGACTTTCTAAATCTTTTCTATTAGGAGTCCTTGTAGGATCACTTGCTAAGAATCCGAAGAGGAAAATTCCAACAAAGAAAAAAACGATAGTGTAAACGGAAATTTTAAGGGCAAGCATAGAACTACAAGTGCTGACAGAATTATATCCTATTAAAGATATATTTAATTTATGGGAAAAGGTTTACTTTTTGTATTTTTAGAAAATTTTGAAATACTTTTAAGATAAATTAATCATCATGATCATCCCAGGGATCTGTAAGCTTAGTCGCTTTAGGTCCAAATGCAGTCCAAAGACCAAAACCCGTTAAAGCTAGAAGAATTGCCAAAATTGTTACTGCTATGGAAACGGCAGGATCTGGAGCGGATGATAAAGTTTGCATCAATTTTGATAAGTTTGTAAACACTTTATGTATAAGTTCTTATACAATAACGAAATAATATTCGATTTAGTGAATTCATCATGGGACAAAAAACTGCTTTAGGAAGTCTTTTAAAAGCAATTGGTAATTCAGGTCAAGGAAAAGTTGTACCGGGGTGGGGAGCGGTTCCTGTAATGACTATCATTGGCTTACTTCTTCTTGTTTTTTTAGTTATTCTTCTGCAAATTTATAACCAATCCTTACTTCTACAAGGTTTCTCTGTAGATTGGAACGGAAACTAAAGTTTTAAACTTCTTTCTTGAAAACTTCTTTCTTGAACCCCTTTAAAAGTAAATTGGTTAATCGTTCGGAATTTTCTTTTTAATTTCATAAATATACTTTTTGTACATTTAAGCCTAAATGAGAAGAGATTTAGAAATACACTATGAATGAAATATATTTAATTGGATTAGGAAATCCAGGAAAAAAATACTTAAAAAATAGGCATAACATAGGATTTTCGCTACTTGAGGATCTCTCGAAAAAATATAATTCAAATTTTTTATTAAAGGATAAAATTAAAAGTTTCTACTCGGAAGTTAAAATTAATAATTACACTTACAGGCTATTTCTACCAAATACGTTTATGAATAGTAGTGGTGATGCTGTTCGAGCAATAGTCGATTGGTACAAAATTAATGTTGATCAGATTTTTATAATAGTCGACGATAAAGATCTTCCACTTGGAAAAATAAGATTTAGAAAAAAAGGGAGCTCAGGTGGACATAATGGGCTTAAAAGCATCATTGAAAAATTACAAACTAATAACTTCAATAGAATAAGAATTGGTATTGGAACCCCCCAATCAATTAGAGGCGAGAAAAACTTTAATACAATTTCTCATGTATTAGGAAATATTTCTTTAGAGGAAAAATCAATATTGGATAAAGTTTATGAAAAAGTAATAGAATCCCTCGAACAATTAAATACAAAAAAAGAAGAATATATAATAAATGAACTAAATTCTTTTGATAAAGACCAAATTTAACAAATGTGGGCCAAACCAGAAACAATTGCCAATGTAAGTATTAATGAATATTGCTTCTCAAAACAACAAATTAAAGGAGTTGTTAAAGCTAGTCAATTTAAATGGACTTTTATATGGTCTTTTAATAAGGGTTTATTACTAGTAAATCCACCTTTGGGAAGAGCATTAATTGAAGATGCCCTATTAAGATTTTTATTAAAAAGAGATTACGAATTAGAAGCAGGTAATGATTATATTTTAATTATTTCAGCCAAGTTTTAGAATCTATATTTTGGGAAAAAGTAAACTTCATTTTGCAATAATCCTCTAAGATAATCAATGCCGATATCGCATCGAGATTTTTATTAACAATAAAAAACTCTCTAGGAATTAAAAACTTCAAACCAGTAATTGGAAAAATTTCAAAATATCTTGCTTTAGCTCTAAAAGTAGTATTTCTTTCTTCAAATGTTATTATTTCTTTTTTAAAAAAATCTAGTTTCTCTCTTATATTTTTACTAGTTGTACCATTTCCGATAATTATTTTTGATATGTCTTCATCTTTATCTAAATTTCTGACATAATCCGCAAGTAATTGACTATTAATAATGATGGCTTTATAAACTTTTTTTTCGTTTATTTCAGCTAGGACTAAACCACATTTATATTTACCAGGGTCTATGGATATTAATTTAAACATGAAAGAATTATAGTTTTGTAATGTTTAATTCCACTATTATTGAGTCTGCAGTATTACTATCTTTAAGAGATACAACTTCTAATAGATATTTTTTATTTTGATTTATTGCTATCGAATCTCCAATTTTTTTAATAAAGTCTCCTCTTGTATTAATTTCTTTCACAATAGATCCTCTTAAGATAAGTTTTTCTCTAGTTTTTCTCAAAAGATTTTTAACTTTTGCATTGATATCTTTATAACTAAGATCTTTTTTTTCAAGAACATCGCTTGTAATAACTTCTCCTTTTCTCACTACGATTTTATTTTGTAATAACTCTGGATAAACAAAAACAAAATTATCTCCTTTCAAAACATTGGTCGCTGATTTAATCAATATGATCCAACTTCCGCTTTTTGAAGTTCTTGTCTCAATTTCAGAAATATCACTAGGTCTCCACAAAAGAATATTATTTATTTCTTTATTAGTAGGGATTACGATCTGCTGAACATATTTATCTGCACTATTATAAATCTTTCCTAGATCTGATTTTATATTTGAATTAGAAGTAACTTTTGCAATAAATAAAGTTTGTCCTCTTTTAATAACTACATTTCCACTTCTAAATTCTTTAACATCACTTTTTAATTTATTTAATTCCTTTTCTTTATTTTTAATTTTAACTTCCAGTTTCTTAGTTTCTTCCTGCAAAGGTAGAAGAGCCTTTTTACTCTCCTCCAACGTTTTTTGTAAAAAAGGAATATCAACAAAAAGTCTCTGCCTAAATTCTTCGCTGACTAAAATCAATAATCCTATGGATATTGCACTAATAAACCCTCCAGTTATTATTGTTACAATCGTTGCTGTTTTCTTTGGTCTTAACTTTAAGATACTAAATCTTGCTTTACCAATCCTTGTACCTAACAGATCACCAAATGGTGCAATTAATCCTCCGAGCAATATTAAAAAGACAATTAAAATCCAAGCCACACAATTTTCCTACTCAACACATCATAATTAATGATGAATCAATTAAATCTTTTTGCAAGTGCTATTGGATCAAATACAGTAATCTTTTTCCTTTCAATAGTTAATAAGCCAGACTCCTTTAAATCTCCCAATAATCTTGTAATTGTTACTCTTGTTGAACCTATAGCTTCAGCAATCGCTTGATGTGAAAGTCTTAAATCAATTGTAATACCTTTTTCACCCGCAACTCCAAAGTCTCTACAAAGAACCATCAAAAAACTAACTAAACGAGAAGACATATCTCTATGAGTAAGAGTTTCTATCATAGTTTCTGTTTGCAAAATTCTACTCGAAAGACCCTGGAGCAATAATAATCCTACTGAGGCATCTTCCTCTATTGCACGTAAAACAGAATTAGCAGGTGCGGTTATCATTTCAACTCTTGTAAATGCTATGGCGTGATAAAAACGATCAGATCTATGACCTGTTAGAAGAGATAAAACACCAAAAAGACTATTTTCCCTTAATAGTGCAACTGTTATTTCTTCACCTGACTCGTAAACTCTTGACAATCTTACCGCTCCTCTCCTTATAAGATAAACCCTTTCAGCAGGATCACCAGGGAAAAATATTGTTTTGGATCTCTCAACCATTTCTGTATTTGCACCCTCTAGACCTTTAATCACTTCCATTAAAGTTCTATTGATTGGAAAACGTTCTCCAACAGTGTTAATTTTACTTTGTCCGGATTGTTGCGAACTAAAGCGGCTGAATCCTCGAGAAGCAGGTATCATAAACTTTTTGAATATTAAAAATTTAAGAAGACGCCTTGAAATATCTTGTATCAACAGTAACAATTTTTAATTCTTATTAGTTTGAATGTGAATTTATCTCGGCTTGTTTTTATTTTCGCAACGCTTTTTTAAGTAAAATTACACTATATGCAGTGTAAGAAAATTCAAATTATACTGTATCTAGAAAAGAAATCTAAAATAATGGTAATTAGTTCATCTAATAGTTATTTCAAGAGTGATTCTGATGTCTTAAAAATAAGTTCTCCCAAAAAATTAAACATAAAAAATTTCCCACAAAATGGGCAAATTCAAATTTATCAATCTTCTTATAGAGGGAGTTTTTCCTCTATTATTAGCGACTCTTTAAGAAATGCTGCTCTTGGAAGAAAAGTTCTCTTAGTACAATTCATGAAAGGTGGGGTTAACCAAGGTATTGATAATGCAATAAAGCTTTGTGGCAATTTAACTTGGGTAAGATCATCAAATTCCTTTAATCAATATCACTCTGATGAAATTGAAAATAACAAAAAGTTAAAACAATCTATACATGAATCTACTTATGAATTATGGAATTTTTGCAAAAAAGAGCTTCTTTCAGGTGAAAATGATCAAATCATACTTGATGAAATTTTTCTTGCAATTGAGATGAAAATTATCGATAAGCATGATTTGATTTCAACACTTGAAAACCGATTTTTATCAGGAGATGTAATCCTTACTGGTACAGATATTCCGAAAGATTTATTATTAATGGCTAACCAAATTACTGAACTGCGCTCTTAAAACAATGCTCAAAAATGATCTCTGGATAAATCAAAAAGCATCTGAAGGAATGATAAACCCTTTCCAATCAACTCTTGTGCGACATATTGAGCCCAATAATAAACAAAAGCCAGTATTGAGTTACGGATGCTCCTCTTATGGATATGACTTAAGGCTCTCATCAAAAGAATTCCTGATTTTTAGACATATACCTGGTACTGTGATGAATCCTAAAAAGTTTAATCCTAATAATTTAGAGCAAACTATTCTTCACCATGATGATGATGGAGACTATTTTATTCTTCCTGCGCACTCCTACGGCTTAGGAGTAGCTTTAGAAAAAATGAAAGTACCAGAAAATATAACTGTCATTTGCATTGGGAAAAGTACTTACGCCAGACTAGGAATAATTGTTAATACAACACCTGCGGAAGCAGGTTGGGAAGGCCACTTAACTCTGGAATTTAGTAATAGTTCAGGGGCAGATTGTAGAATTTACGCTAATGAAGGTATCTGTCAACTCCTCTTTTTTGAGGGTGATCCTTGCTTAACGACTTATGAAGATAGAAAAGGTAAATATCAAAATCAACCAGAGAAGGTAACCCTAGCAAAAATCTAATATGAGCAAAGTTGAACTGATTTCACTTACTCCTGATGCAGAAAAAACAATGGCATACATTGCAAGAGTAAGTAATCCAAATAATCAGAAAAATGAAGATTATTCAAAATTATTGAGTTATTGTATTAAAAATGAACATTGGAGTGTGTTTGAACAGTCATTTATGACCTTACAAATAGAAACCAATAGAGGAATTGCAGCTCAAATCTTAAGACATCGATCATTTACTTTCCAGGAATTTTCACAGAGATATGCAGATAGTTCACAATTAGGGGAAATTCCCCTGCCAGAATTGAGAAGACAGGATTTTAAAAATAGACAAAATTCTATCCCTGACCTTCCTGATGAGTTAAAAAAAAGATTTAATTCAAAAATAGCCTCACATTTTAAATCTGCTTCAGAATTATATGAAGATTTACTTGCTGAAGGCGTAGCTAAAGAATGTGCAAGATTTGTTTTGCCATTAGCAACACCGACAAGAATATATATGTCTGGATCATGCAGATCATGGATACACTACATCCATTTAAGATCAGCTCATGGTACTCAAGAAGAACATAAGTCTATTGCTCAAAATTGTAAGTCTATTTTTAAAAAAAGTTTTCCAATTGTATCTAAATCTCTAGATTGGTAAAAAATTATCCATGACTTAGAGGACTAATCTCATTATTTTTATTTTCCTTTATTAATGAAAATTCACCATTAAGGATATCTTCCTGAGATTTTGTCTCTTTCTCAATTTTATCAATAGATTCTCTAATTTTGAATTCTTCTTGTTTACCAATAAAAGTAGATAATAAATCACCTTTTCTATCAAAAAGATTAATTTGAGGAATCCCATTTACTTTAAATTTGCGAATGTAATTATCCCATTTTTGATTATCAACATTTAAAAAAACAAAATTAATATCTTTTTCATACTCCTCTTTTAAAGCAGATACTTTTGGAGCCATTTCTTTACAAACTTCACACCACTCAGCATAAAATTCAAGGAAAGTAGGCTTATTGTTTTGAAAAGCTATTTCAGGCGCAAGAGATATTTCTCCAAAACTCTTAAGAAGGTAAGTGGATTGAAAAACGAGTTTTCCAAACAAAATCATACAAAAAATAATAAAAGCAATTATTAAAACAATTATTGCTTTTAAGTTTTTATTTAAAAGTGGTTCTCTACCCTCAGATTGCATTACAAATTTTTTTCTTCTTTAATATATTAAATAAGTTAAACAAATAAAGAGAAGATTAATCTTTTGCCTTTTAATTAACTGATAAAATAGATAACTGTTAATTTGAACAACATAACATCTTTAGTTCCTAAAATTTTATTATGAAATCAATCTTTGGAACAGATGGAATTAGAGGAAAATTCAATGAAGATATAAATTATTCTTTAGCCTATAAAGTTGGATATGCTCTAGGTTTAACTTTAGAAAATAATAATCCAATAATAATTGGGAGAGATACCAGGATTAGTGGTGATATACTACTTCAGGCAATAACAACAGGAATAAATGCCAGTGGTAAAAAATTTATAAATATTGGTATCTGCCCTACCCCAGCTATCCCTTTTTTAATAAAAAAAGAAAACCTGAGTAGTGGAATAATGATATCTGCAAGTCATAATCCGCCGGAATATAATGGCATAAAAATTTTTGATCATAATGGTCAAAAAGTAACCAAAAATTTTGAAAATAAAATTCAACAATTAATTGAAGAATTAAATCAAAATATATCAGTTCCTAAAAAAGAGATCTCTTTAAAAACAAATAAAGAGCTCATGGATATTTATATTCAAAGCTTAATCCAAACAATGGGGGGAGATGATTTAAGCGGTATGAAAATAATTTTAGACACATGCTATGGGTCAGCAACAACCTGTGCAAAAACAATTTTTCAAACTCTCGGAGCAGATGTAAAAGTAATCAATCACTCTAAAAATGGCCTAAAAATTAATATGAATTGCGGTTCGACAAATCTCGAACCATTAAAAAAAGCATTAAAAGAGAGTCCTGCAGATATGGGATTTAGCTTTGATGGTGATGCTGATAGAGTAATTGGAGTAGATTCTAAAGGAAATATATTGGATGGAGATCATATTCTTTTTCTATGGGGTAGAGAACTTATGGAACAAAATGCTCTCACAAATAATTTACTAATATCAACTGAAATGGCAAATTTAGGCTTTGAAAAGGCCTGGAATAAACTTGGCGGTATTTTATATAGAACTGATGTAGGAGATAAATATGTTCATGAAGCAATTAAGGAAAAAAGTGCTGTTTTAGGAGGTGAACAGTCAGGTCACATACTTTCAGAAATTAATAATTTTTCTGGAGATGGTATCTTGACTGCACTACAAATTTCCAAATACTGTAAAAAGAAAAATATATTTTTATCTGATTGGCTCCAAACTAGTTTCAAGCCGTTCACTCAAAAACTCACCAATATAAAATTAAATTTTCAAATTAATAAAGTAAATCCAAGAACCAAAAACTTAATTGTCCAAACTATAAGTAATTTTCACGAAATTTATTCGGATAATTGCAGAATTTATATAAGGCCTAGCGGCACAGAACCAGTAATGCGAGTGCTTGTGGAGGCCAAAAATCAAAAGATCGTTCATTCTTTATCAAGCGAAATTACAAACAAACTCAACTTAGAAATTAATAAAATAATTAATTAATTTTCAATCATTTTTTATATAAATCCCCTCAAAAACATCGAGTTTATTAATAATCACATATTTTTCTCTATTAGTTTGCACTTTATTTGGATTAAAACTTTCGGAAAAATTAAAATCCTTTTTTTCTATTTTTTTAAAATTTAAGTTATTTAATATCGTGTAATCCATATAATCAAATAAATCCTTTACATCAGTTTTAATAAAAATTAGTGATCCCTTTTGCAGTGAATTTGAGAGCTCATTAATAAAATCTTGCTGAATTACTCGCCTTTTATAATGCCTTTTCTTAAACCATGGATCAGGAAAATTAAAAGAAATACTTTTTAAATTTTCGAAAACAAATTTACTTTGTTCATCACTTAAAATATTATTAGCATTACCAAATACAAAATATAAGTTTTTTATTTTTCTATCTTTTACTTTTAATTTAGCTGTTTTAACTAATCTCTCACGAATTTCAATTCCTAAATAATTCCAATGCGTATTAATTAAAGCTAAATCGAATAGAAAATCACCAGAAGCGCAGCCTATATCTAAATGAAGATTCAATTTAGAATCATTAAACATATTAATCATAGAGGGGATCCTTTCAGTTTCATTAAAATTTCTACTGAGCGGATTTACATGCTGTCTCATACGATTATGAACTTATTTCGCAGGCATAATATAAAGATGCATAATATTCAAAACTATGACAATAGTAATTTAAAAAGTTACAGTTTGATGTTTAATTATTATGTATATAAAATTAAAAAGTTTTGAACATTTTTAATCAACTTTCTGTTTGGCTTTCTTTTCAACTTTCAATAATTTTCCTTCTTGGTATTCCTTTTACATTATTCTTGTGGTCAATAAAAAGAAGAAATAGAGCTGTTAATAAGCTTTTATCTATTTATTGGAAAATATCCCTTTTATTTTTAATAAGCCTTTTGCTTTTAATAGGAAATTATAAATATGCACTGGTTATTACAAATATTTCAACACTATTAATGACATTTTCAGTTTGGTTTTGGAATGATATTAATGATGAGTTACAAGAATATGATTTTTCTAGCTCACTTATTACCACAACAAAAGTATGGAGATGGGCACTTACATTTATATCTCTCAATATCTTAATTCAGAGTTTCCAAAACATTAGCTGCTTTTCTTTTATTAATTCTTCTTCGTGTGAAATTTGGCTTCAACCTTCTTCAAACTTCTACTTGATAATCAAAAATTTATTTAATTTTTTCTTTGGGGCTAATTTTACTGAACCAATAGCAAAATTTATAGGACTATTGTCATTATTAATTTATTTTTTAGGTTTAATTCAGTGGGCAATTATTAAATTACCTAAAAATGGAAGAAACTCTTGCTTCTCCGAAAATGGAAGAAATTGATTTAATAAATTCCCTAGAAAAAATAAGCTCCAAGATATCAAATAGGATACTTAAATTAGAAGGATACATTCTTAAAAAAAATCGCAAAGAAAATTTAGAAATAATTATTTTTAAAGGGTTCAGCAGCTCTACCACTCATCCAATTGCAATAAATTTAGAAGAAAAATTTTTAGAATTTGAATATAAAATTACAAATATTAGACTTTATCATTCGCCTTTAACAGAAACTGAAGATAACTTTATAAGGGAGAATAAAAATTTAAATTTTTTCTTAAATCAAGAAAAATGGATTTAAGTAAATTCAAGATTAATAATATTTGAACATCTTTTGCATAATTTTGTATTTTGAATACCACTAAATATTT
This sequence comes from Prochlorococcus sp. AG-418-G23, assembly GCA_003214195.1. Classification (GTDB taxonomy): domain Bacteria; phylum Cyanobacteriota; class Cyanobacteriia; order PCC-6307; family Cyanobiaceae; genus Prochlorococcus_A. The sequence goes on along the minus strand of QCLY01000026.1, from coordinate 4,451 downwards.
CTTTTTCATAATGCCAACATCTATCACATTTTTGACCATGTGCTTTAAGAATCTGAATTTTTCCAAGTGTATTGCTATCAATAGCGAGAGAATTATCCACCAAATTTGATACTTTCTGAAAATTTGAAACTATAAGCCAATCCCTAAATAAATCTACTTCATCATTGCCAAATTTTTTTAGCCAATTTAGAGATTCTTCTACCACCTTATCTTCAGGTATATAGTTCACTTCTGTTTCCAAAGCTGCACCAATTATTTGTTTGTTTCTACATCCTTCTATAGCTTTGTTAATTTCAACTCTCAAATTTCTTAAATTTACAATATGCTCATCAAGAGTTTCATTTTTCCATGAATGAGAAAAAATTGGCCATCCTTTCTGAAATACTGATTTTTCTTTAGTTGAATATGGAATATTTTGCCAAATGTCTTCAGCCATATGACAAAGAACTGGAGAAATAAGAACAGCTAAATTTTCAACAATTTGAGACATGACAAACTGACATGATCTTCTCCTGAATTCTGATTGAGAACTCACATATAGCCTATCCTTTGCAATATCCAAATAAAAATTTGATAAATCTACAACGCAAAAACTTTGTAATATTTGGAAAAATTTTGAAAATTCATAATTTTCGTATGCATTTGATATTTGATCTGTAATCTCCACTAGCCTACCTAACATCCATTGATCTAATAGTGGCAATTGATCAATTTCAAAACTTTCAATATTAGGGTCATAATCATGTATATTACCCAGAAGATATCTTGCTGTATTACGGACTTTTCTATAAACGTCTGAAAGCTGTTTTAGTATATTTGCGCCAATTGGAACATCCACTGAATAATCTACAGAGCTAACCCATAGCCTTAAAACATCAGCGCCATATGCAGGTTCAGTTTTTTTATTATTACCCCCATTAATAATAATATTTGGATCGACAACGTTACCTAAAGATTTACTCATTTTTCTTCCATTTTCATCAAGAGCAAAACCATGCGTTAAAACTTTCTTATACGGAGGTTTATTATTAACTGCAACAGATGTAAGCAAGGAAGACTGGAACCAACCTCGATGCTGATCGGAGCCTTCTAAATAAAGATCAGCTGGATATTTTAATTCAGTTCTTTGTTCACAGACTGCAGCCCAACTAGATCCTGAATCAAACCAAACATCCATTGTATCTGTACCTTTTTCCCATAGATCAGATTCTTTTAAATAATTTGTTGGCAATAGATTCTTAACTTCCCAATCCCACCAAATATCTGCTCCGTGTTCACTAAAAAGTTTTTGAATATGATTTATTATCTCGTTGTTTAAGAGAATTTCATTACTATTTTTTTTATAAAAAACCGGAATTGGTACACCCCAAGACCTTTGTCTTGAAATACACCAATCTCCTCGGCCAACAACCATAGAATAAATTCTTTTCTTTCCCGTTGATGGCATCCATTCAACATCATCAATTGCCTTTAATGCAGCTGACCTAAAGCCATCTACAGATGCGAACCATTGTTCTGTTGCTCTAAAAATAGTAGGTTTTTTAGTTCTCCAATCATAAGGATATCTATGCTTATAATTTTCTTGTAATAAAAGCAAATTATTTTCTTTTAAATATTCAATAATTAAATCATTTGCGTCTTTCAGGACATTTGATCCTTTGAATTTTCCAGAATATTCATTCAAGTTCCCTTTTTCATCAACTACACAAGTTGTAGGTAAATTATATTTTTGTCCCACATTAAAATCATCCACGCCATGGCCTGGTGCAGTATGAACAACTCCGGTTCCTGAATCTGTAGTTATGTAATCTCCCCCAAGCACAATTCTACAATTTTTGTCCTTAGTAGGATGTTTATACTCAATATTTTCTAAGCTACTCCCTTTAACCTCTAAAAGTATCTTTAAATCTTTATCAATTTTTTTACTAATTTCAGAAAATAATTCTTTTGCAAAAAGATATATCTGATTTTCTCGATCAATAGAAAAAACATAATTTATCTTGGGATTTACTGCAACTGCTTCATTTGCTGGTATTGTCCAAGGTGTTGTGGTCCAAATGGTAATAAAAGAATTATTTAGAAAAAAATCCTTTTTGATATTGGGTTGTTTTTGTAAAATTTGGGAAAGGATTTCATCTGATATCTTAGTAATTTTTAAGGAAACATAAATACTTTTTGAATAATGTTCTTCAGGATATTCTAATTCCGCTTCAGCTAGTGCAGTTCTCGAACTTGGACTCCAATGTACAGGTTTCAGTCCCCTATATATGTATCCATTTAAAAACATTTTTCCAAATACACCGATTTGAGCAGATTCATAACTTTTTTTAAGAGTTAAGTAAGGGTTTTTCCAATCTCCCCATATCCCCCATCTTTTAAATCCTTCCATTTGATTATTAATTTGAATATATGCATAATCTGTTGCCTTTTTTCGTAGATTTAGAGTACTTAGATTCTTTCTTTCAACAGTCTTCAAATTCTGAAGTACTTTTAATTCAATAGGTAAACCATGGCAATCCCAACCAGGCACATAGTGAACTTTATATCCTTTCAATGTTTTGTACTTATTTATTATGTCTTTCAAAACTTTATTGAGAGCGTGGCCCATATGAAGGGCTCCATTCGCATAAGGAGGCCCATCATGTAGTGTGAAAGTTTCCCCCTTATTATTTGAACCCAGGCCGAAATCAATATCATTTTCAGCCCAAAAATTCTGAATCTCAGGTTCTCTTAAAACTGAGTTAGCGCGCATTGAAAAGTCAGTTTTTAGTAAATTTAGTGTTTCTTTGTAAGAAAAGTCTTTTTTGTTTTCTATGTTATTTTTTGATGACATAAGATGAGACAAGAAATATTAGGGATCAATAGAGTTTGTTTAGATATATCTAACTCATTATATTATTTCTTAATTGACATTTTTTTTTTGACATGACTCGAAAGATAAAATGATTTAGTTTCAAACTTTTATATTATCATTTTTGTCATTTCTAACCCACTTTTTTATGCTCATGTTTTGATTTCCTCTATCGAATTTTAAAAAATTAAAAGGGTTGGTTAAGTTTTTAAATACTAGCTTAATAGCCTCTAATGTTTTAGAGAGATTATTTTTAAATTCCAAAAATGTAGTTAATTTATTTTTTTCATTATCTGTCAATTGATGCCATCTAAACGAAAAAAGCTCCAATAGATAAATAATAACTAGAGTCGTAAAACAGAAGAAAATTGCAAACAAAGATACATCTATTATTTTGTATTTCATAATTAATATGAAACCTATTAATAAATTTAAAAAAGCTTTTATTAAATCTTTTGGTCTACCGAGTTCAAGATATATTAACGGTACTAATAAAAAAATAATCCCAACAACAATATAAAAATATCCAAAATAAATCATCAAACTATTCATAACTATTATTTATCAATTTAATTATAAGAAGCTTATATAGATAAATAAACTTTCTATCCGAATTCCCTTAAGTGCGGTCGGGGAGACTTGAACTCCCACACCCGAAGATACGAGTACCTAAAACTCGCGCGTCTACCAATTCCGCCACGACCGCTTAATCAAAATAATAATAGAAAATGGTTTACTTATAAAATATTTTTACTTTAGATGATTAATTTGACACATAAAACTTAAATCGAATATCTCTTTAAAAGAATTTTTTTATATCTGAGCATACAATCCTATAAAAATATTAGTTATATTGTTAGAAGAATATACGAAACGATTTCTAACTTAACCAATAAAAATACAACAACATTTACTAATTCTTCAAAAACATTTAACTGGCAAAAGGAGATAAAAAATTACGTAGATCCGCCAAGTTTTTGGAATCCCACATTAGTTCTTTTTTTTGGTGGTTATTTTCTTGCTTTTCTTAGCATATGGCAATGGTATAGAGGTGTTTGGCCTCTACCTTTACTTGTAACAACTGCTTTTTTAGCTTTACATATTGAAGGTTCAGCAATTCTTTTAGGATTTAGTTTCCCAGTTTTTACGAGGGTACATTTGCAACATCATATTCATGTAAACCATCCAAAAAATGATCCGGATCATATTGTTAGTACTTTTGGTCCTATTTGGTTAATTGCCCCAAGATTTTTTTATCATGAAGTATTTTTCTTTCAAAGAAAATTATGGCGGAGATACGAACTACTACAATGGGGAATTGAAAGATCGATATTTATAACGATAATTTTAGCAGGGATTAAATTTGATTTTATGAATCTAATATATAACCTATGGTTTGGACCGGCATTAATGGTGGGAGTAACTTTAGGGATATTTTTTGATTATCTGCCACATAGACCTTTTAGATCAAGAAACAAATGGATAAATTCTAGGGTTTATCCAAGCAAATTTATGAATCTATTAATAATGGGACAAAATTACCACCTTATTCATCATCTTTGGCCTTCGATACCATGGTTTGAATACAAAATAGCCTATG
>QCLY01000025.1 GCA_003214195.1 Prochlorococcus sp. AG-418-G23 | reverse complement strand
ATCATTTTTAACTACTATTGGAGTAACTCCCCAAACAAGTTGTAATCTTCTCGCTACACTCCTCTCAGTAGTAGTTGCCAATATAGGTGTTGGAGGTCTGAATTTACTTACATTACGAGCAGTAGATCCTGATTTTGTTAATGGGATTATGGCTCCCGCTTCAAGTTGTCTAGCTATATTACTTACGGCTGCGCTTATAGCATTCGGGATCGTACTAGGTAAGTGGCTCTCTATAGCTTTAAGTGGATAATCTCTTTTAATTCTTCTTGCGATGGTTGCCATAGTTTCTACGGCCTCTACAGGATAATCACCAACAGCAGTTTCGTTCGAAAGCATTACCGCATCTGTTCCATCCAGAATTGCATTTGCAACATCACTCACTTCGGCCCTGGTTGGTCTTGGGTTCGAAGCCATTGAATCGAGCATTTGAGTCGCTGTAATTATTGGTATACCTAATGAATTAGCTTTTCTTATTAGTTCCTTTTGTAAAAGAGGAACTTCTTCAGCAGGCATTTCTACTCCCAAATCACCTCTAGCAACCATAACGCCATCACATAAGGGCAATACACTATCGATTTGATCAATTGCTTCAAATTTTTCTATTTTTGCGACTACAGGAGTTGAATGACCATTTTTATTTATTAAATCTTTAATCTCATTTATATCGGATGGATTCCTTACGAAACTTAGTGCTATCCAATCAACTCCTACAGATAAACCGAACTTTAAATCTTCTTTATCTTTTTCTGTTAATGCTTTTACTGATAATTGTACATCTGGGAAGTTTACTCCTTTATTATTAGAAAGAACCCCACCTACATTTACCAGACACTCTAAAAGATTAGCTTTAATATCTACTTTTTCTACAATCATTTCTATTTTGCCATCATCTAAAAGTATCCTTTTCCCTTCGCTAACCTCTTTAGAAAGTTTGTCATAGGTTACATTAGCAATAGTATTGGTACATTCAACTTCATTTGATGTCAGTGTAAATCTATCACCTTTTTTAACTTTTACTGGACCATCTTTAAAACGTCCTAATCTTATCTTAGGTCCTTGAAGATCTTGTAATATTCCGATATCTATATCTAGCTTTTTTGATACTTCTCTTATAGTTTTGATTCTCTCAGCATGATCTTTATGATCTCCATGAGAAAAATTTAACCTGAATGTTGTTACTCCAGCTTTAATTAAGTCTGTAATTATTTCTTCAGATTGAGTTGCAGGACCAATAGTTGCTACAATTTTTGTTCTTCTTTTTAAATCAATATTCGACATATATAGATAATATTGCTAGATATAAATAAATTTACCATACCCAAAGTTAGTTATTTAAGTCATGGATTTTAAAACTTATCAGAAAAAAGCAAGGGAAACAGCGCAATATCCAAATTTAGGCTCAAATTATATTTATCCAAGTCTTGGACTAGTTGGGGAGGCTGGTGAGGTAGCAGAAAAAGTAAAAAAGGTTATAAGAGATAAAAATGGAATGTTTGATAACGAATCAAAATTAGGCATAAAAAAGAGTTAGGAGATGTTTTGTGGTACATCTCAAATCTTTGCACAGAATTAAATTTTAGTTTAGAGGATGTTGCATTACAAAACTTAGAAAAATTAAAATTAAGATCTGCAAAAGGAAGGATAAGCGGATCTGGGGACGATAGATAAATTCAGCTATATCCTAAGCTTGCATACTGAAGATTTGTAATTAAGTTTTGAATAACATTTAAAAGTAAAAAAGCTAATAAAGATGAAATATCAAATCCACCTATTGGAGGAATAATACCTCTAAAAATATTTAAATATGGATCTGTGATAGTCGTTAACGCAGATAAAACACCGTTACTCCAATCTATACCTGGAAACCATGTAAGTAATATTCTAATTATTAATATGAATGAATAAATTGATAAAGTTTGGCCTAGAACCTGGAAAATCTCAGATAACATTATTGATGTCGTAATTTTTTTAATTCTAACATTTACTTATTATTGCTGCTTATTATTAAGGCTTCCTATATTTGATAGATATTCTTTACTCACAGCAAAAGTTTGAAAAAACTTTTCTGATAATGATAACCAATATGATCTGCCATCTTTTTGCTTCCGTTTGACAATAAACTTCTTTTCTAGTAGTTCTTTAATGTGATCATAAGCTCCTGAACCTCGAAGAAGTATAAGATCCGATTGCAGTATCTTTTTTTTAATTGCAATTGTTGCCAAAGTTCTTAATTCTGATGTTTTCAAATCAGAAGGAAGTAAATCTTCCACGAATTCATTAAGACTAGATTTTAGTTCGAGAGAAAAACTATTATTAACTTCAATTAATTCAATAGCTGAACTAGGATTAGTATATTTATTTTTAAGATCTTTAATTGCCTCATTTATTGAGTTGATATCAGAATTAGTAATTTCTGAAAGATCTCTTTTTGTCATTGGTCTGCCTTTTAAATATAGAACAGCTTCAACTTTAGTAACTAGATCTATATCAGATAAGGGGTTGGTATTCAGATCAGACTGATTGATTTTTTATTACCGAAATCTTTCCTAATTTACCTTATATTTAATCTGATGCACCAAGAAATAATTTATATGTATCGTTTTGAGTTTCATCCCAAAATTTGTAGCCTAAAATTCTTACAAATTTGTTCCACTCAAAAATCTCATTTCTATCGATTAAAACCCCAATAACTATTTTACCTACATCAGCACCATAATTTCTATAATGAAAAACGCTTATCGACCAATTAGATTTCATATTATTTAAAAAATTTATCAATGCTCCAGGTCTTTCCGGAAACTCAAACCTATATAAAAGCTCTACAAAATTTCTATTATTCATCTCTTTAAAATTTTTTGGTAATCTTCCACCAACCATATGTCTGAGATGATTTTTAGATAATTCATCATCACTTATGTCAATAAATGAGTACTCCGAATTACTAAATTCATCTAAAAGATTTTTTTTATCAATTAATCCATAGACTTCAACTCCTACAAAGATCTGAGCATTCTTAGAATTCGACATCCTATAGCTAAATTCAGTTAAATTTCTATTATTAAGTAACTTACAAAAATCAATTAAACTTCCCGCACGTTCAGGAATTTCGACAGCCATCATAACTTCTTTACACTCTCCAAGTTCTGCTCTTTCTGCTACAAATCTAAGCCTCTCAAAATTCATATTTGCACCACATGCAATTGCTACCATTTTTCTATTTTTATGATTCGAATTCAAAACATCTTTCTTCATACCTGCAATTGATAATGCTCCTGCTGGTTCTAGTATTGATCTAGTATCCTCAAATACATCTTTTATAGCAGCACATATTTCATCAGTATTAACCCTAATCATCTTATCTATATATTTTCTTCCAATATCAAAAGTATTTTTGCCAATTTTTTTAACCGCTACACCATCTGCAAATTGACCAACGGAGGATAATTCAACAATTTTGGATTGTTCTAAGGATTTTGTCATGGCATCTGCGTCTTCAGGCTCTACGCCAATTATTTTTACTTCAGGCCATATTTTTTTTATGTATAAAGATATTCCTGATATTAATCCTCCACCACCAACAGCAATGTAAATTGCAAAAGGTTTTTCTTTTAGTTGCTGTTCAAGTTCAATAGCTATAGTCCCTTGTCCTGCTATTACATCTGGATCATCAAAAGGATGAATAAAACATAAATTTCTTTCTTGGCTAATCTTTATCGCTTCTTTGTAAGTCTCATCATAACTATCACCAAATAATATAACTTTTGCTTTTAAATTTTTTACTGCATTAACTTTAACTTGAGGCGTTGTAATGGGCATTAATATCGTGGCTTGGCAATTTAGCTTGAGGGCGCTAAGTGCAACCCCTTGAGCATGATTACCGGCACTTGAAGTAATTACTCCCTGAGCAAGCTGTGAACTTGTGAGTTTACTCATTTTGTTATAAGCACCTCTTATTTTGAATGAAAAAACATCTTGTAGATCTTCTCTTTTTAGAAAAACTTCATTATTAAGTGTATTACTTAAATTATGTGCTTTCTCTAGGGGTGTTTTTTTTGCTACTTCATAGACTTCAGCTTGAAGTATTTTTTCGAAATAATCATTCATATATATATTTTTAGCATTAATTATTAATCTAATAAAACATTACATGATCTATTTCAAAAAAAATACTCAATTTGCACCTCGGCGTTTTAGATTATAAAGGTACTAATTTTTGTTCAATGCTTTTAAGTGAGTTAAGTCATCCAAATCAGCTACATGGCTTAACAGTTTCACAATTAGAGGAAATTGCTTGTCAAATTAGAGAAAGACATCTACAAGTAGTATCTACAAGTGGTGGACATCTGGGTCCTGGATTAGGAGTAGTTGAACTGACATTGGCTTTATATCAAACTCTTGATCTTGATTTCGATAAAGTTGTGTGGGATGTAGGACATCAAGGTTATCCACATAAATTGATAACAGGCCGATTTAGTCAATTTGATTCCCTTCGACAACAAAATGGAGTAGCTGGTTATCTCAAAAGAAGTGAAAGTAAATTTGATCATTTTGGAGCTGGACATGCAAGCACCTCTATTTCTGCTGCTTTAGGAATGGCAATAGCAAGAGATAAAAAAGGTGAAAATTATAAATGTGTAGCTGTTATTGGAGATGGAGCATTAACTGGAGGGATGGCATTAGAAGCTATAAATCATGCAGGGCACTTACCAAATACTCCATTGGTTGTAGTATTAAACGATAATGATATGTCTATTTCACCTCCAGTTGGAGCCCTTTCATCTTACTTAAACAAGGTCAGACTTAGTCCACCATTGCAGTTTTTGACAGATAGTGTTCAAGAAAGTGTAAAAAATATTCCCTTAATTGGTAAAGATATTCCAGAAGAATTAAAAAATATTAAAGGAAGTGTTAGACGATTAGCTGTGCCAAAGGTTGGAGCAGTTTTTGAAGAACTTGGATTTACATATATGGGTCCAATTGACGGACATGATATTGGAAACCTAGTTAATACTTTTAATGCTGCTCATAAACTAAAAAAACCTGTACTTGTTCATGTAGTTACAACAAAAGGGAAGGGTTATCCTTATGCAGAAGCTGATCAAGTTGGTTATCATGCTCAATCTGCATTTGATTTGACAACTGGTAAATCTATTCCATCAAAGAAACCCAAGCCTGTTAGTTACAGCAAAATATTTGGTCAGACCTTATTGAAAATATGTGAACAGGATAGTAAGGTCATCGGTATTACAGCTGCAATGGCTACAGGTACTGGTTTAGATGTATTGCAAAAAAATATTCCAGATCAATATATCGATGTAGGGATTGCAGAACAACATGCTGTTACTCTTGCGGCAGGGATGTCATGCGATGGTCTTAAACCTGTAGTAGCTATTTATAGTACTTTTCTTCAACGTGCTTTTGATCAATTAATTCATGATGTAGGGATACAAAATTTACCTGTATCATTTGTACTAGATAGAGCTGGGATAGTTGGAGCTGATGGTCCTACTCACCAAGGTCAGTACGATATCAGTTATATGAGATCTATACCAAATTTTGTATTGATGGCCCCAAAAGATGAGTCTGAATTACAGAGAATGTTGATAACATCAATTAACCATAAAGGTCCAACAGCTCTAAGAATACCAAGAGGTTCTGGATTAGGAGTAGCTGTAATGGATGAGGGGTGGGAACCTTTAAATATTGGCGAGGCAGAAATACTCCAAGAAGGAGAAGATATTTTAATTATTGCTTATGGTTCAATGGTTGCATCAGCTGTTGATACATCTGAAATACTGAAAAATATGAATATTAATGCATGCATTGTTAATGCAAGATTTGTAAAACCTCTTGATAAAGATCTTATTATTCCTCTAGCAAATAAGATTAAGAAAGTAGTTACAATGGAAGAAGGGACACTAATAGGTGGATTTGGTTCCGCAATAGTTGAATTATTTAACGATAGTGATGTAAATATTCCTGTATACAGAATAGGTATACCTGATGTTTTAGTGGATCATGCTTCACCTGATCAGAGTAAAGAAAAATTAGGTCTTTTGCCTGATCAGATGGCAGATAAAATTATTAAGAGATTTAAGTTAAATAATTAAAAATTTAATAAATTAATTTTTATAAAACACCACGAGATGCTAATCCTAGGATTGTTCCAATTCCAAAAATGTGACCTAAACAATTAGCTCCCACAACAGATGCGTGACTTAAACCACCGTAGAATTTTGAATTAGGTATTTCAAAACCTTCATTTGGTTTTCTAATTGTTGCTCTAGCAATTGCATAAGCAAAAACATTACATGCAATCATTACGACGGCACACTTTGGAGACCAAGAAAAAGTTGCTGGATCTGCAGCTGCAAATAATGTAGTAAACATAAAAAATAGTTATTTTCATACCATTCTCTAACACTTTTACCTAAAAAACACAAAATTGTAAAAGGTCTTAAGAGTTGTTTACTTCTAAGCTATTTAAGATCTTTATAAATCCAAACAAAATAACAAAATCACTTAGTGTTAAGAAGGATTCTGCAAAACCATGCAGGAAGTCAACCTCAACAAGGGATTTATCATAGTAATTTAATGTAAATATAGATACCAATATAGTTATGAATACGAATAAAACAGTTAAGGAAAATCCTATTCTTACAAAATTATTTATAGATTTGATTTTATATAAGTAAAACAAAAATATTGCATATGGAATTATCGATACTGCGAACAATAATGTGTTGTCAATTGAACCTAATTTTTCAATTAATTTTAAAAATAAATCATTCATAATTCTCTTTTCCTTTAAAAATCTTTATTGCAGCTAAGGCTAACGTTGAATTTCCTATAAATGTAAATATTCCTTGAAGTGATACTAGACCGTAAAGATTTTCTTGGTTGTCGTAGATATGCCAAGTGATCGCACACATTGCACCTATTAAGTTTGGCACCATAGCAAGGCTTAACCAAAAAAATAAATTATATTTTTTATACGTAGAAATTTTGTTTACTACTAATATGGCAAAAATCCATTCTATTACTGATGAAATATGTATTAACCAAGTTCCAAATGATAATTCGTGCAAAATTTATATTTTTTTCTTTAAAACGTTGAGAACTTCTTTAGCATGATTTATAGGTAAAACACTAATCCATCTATAGGAGATTTTCCCATCTGGAGAAATCAAAAAAGTATTTCTATCAGAGAATGGAGGAATCCAGGAACCATATTTATCACTAATAATTCCGTCAGGATCAGATAATAAAGTGTAGTTTATGGATTTCTCGCTGCAGAAGATTTCATGAGAATCTTGATTATCAGCACTGATGCCAACAATTTCGGCATTATTTTTTGAAAAATCTTTTTTTAATTCTGAAAAACCTTTTGCTTCAAGAGTGCAGCCTGCTGTGAAATCTTTAGGGTAAAAATACATAACAAGCCATTTACCTTGAAAATCACTTAATTCCCAAGTCTTTTTTGTTTTTATGTTTTTATTAAAACCTTCTAACTTAAAGCTTGGAGCAATATCTCCAACTTCAGGAGCAAAATCAAAAGAGAAGGCTGAATTACAATTAAATAAGAGAATAAATGGTATTAATATACTTGAAACTAAATTTCTCATCAAATTTAGAATTTTTTTAAATCAACTCCATTTGATTTGGCAAATTTATCTAACCCTACTTTTTGTATAGACTTTAGGGCTTTGGTACTTATTTTTATATTTACCCATTTTTTGCCCTCTTCCCACCATAGTCTCCTTTTTTGGAGATTAACGTGCTGTAACTTTTTTGTACGAATATGTGAGTGACTCACTGCCATCCCGTTATTAGCTTTTGCACCGGTCAATTCGCAAACTCTTGACATATTTTTTTGTTATATCTTTAAAAATTTTAACATACGACTCAATTTGTTGAATTAAGTAATTCTGAAATTAATTCGGCATTATTATTTTGTAAATTAATTATCTGTTCTTGATCTAATCCACCAACAGAAAGCTTAGCCATATCGTAAACATGATTAGCAATTTTAGATGCTAATGGATTTTCAATAGGATCTTTTTTATCAATAATTATTTTGTTGCCTGTAATTTTATTAAGACCAACAATAAGTGGATGTTCTTTATTAATTAAGAGCACATGATATTCAGGTAATCCAGGCATCTTTTGTTCCATATAAGCACCCATATCATTAATTCTTCTCATTTGCTCTGGAAGCAAGATCATCGCAGGTGGGGCATTTTTACTTGAAAGCGACTTTAATTTAACTGTTACTTTCTCATTGTTAAGGGCCTTAATTATCGTATCTCTAAGATTATCTGTATTTGATTTGCCATCTTTATCCACTATTTCTTTAGATTCTTTATCTTCTAGTTCATTTATTTCTGAATCTACTCTTTGAAATTGATAATCTTCATTTTTACTTTCCAACCATGGAAGAAATTGTGCGTCAATTAAGGGATCTGATTTAATAACTTCTTTATTATCAGATAAGCAGATATTTAATGCACTAGACTGAGCTATCAAATCTGAACAGTAAATTATTTTTTTTGAATCAGTTACTTTATTTCTTTCTTTATAATTTGCAAGAGTTGTGAAATATTTATCATTGGACTTGATAAGGGATTTATTGTCAATATCTTTAGTTACGTCTCTCTCTGAATTTATTATTGTTTCAAAAATTATACTGTCGTCGACTAAATCAGCAAATTTTTCATCTTCTATAGCACCAATTTTAATAAAAGCAGAAATAGAATCCCAAATTTCTGCATAAAATTCTGGAGAATTTTTTATCAAATCCTTAAGTTTATTGGCGATTTTTTTTGAGATAAATGATGATATAGACCTTACTTTTCTATCAGTTTGTAATGCACTTCTACTAACATTCAAAGGAATATCTGTTGAGTCAATAACTCCTCTTAGTGGTAAAAGGTATTTTGGTACTATCTCTTTAATTGAATCGCTTACGAATACTTGATTGCAAAATAGTTTTATTTCTCCCTTTTCCCAATCAGCTCTGCCTGATAACTTTGGAAAATATAATATTCCTTGTATGTCATACGGATAATCAGTATTTAGATGAATCCATAACAGTGGATCTCCCTGGAAAGGATAGAGGTATTTATATAACTCAATATAATCTTCATCTTTTAATTCACTAGGTTGTTTTCTCCAAGGAGGATTTTTCTTATTAATTGTCTCACCTTCAAGTAAGACATCTATTGGCATAAAGTCACAATATTTTTTTATTAGTGATTTAATCCTTTCAGGCTCGATAAACTCTTTTTCTTCTTCAAGTAGGTGAAGAATCACATCTGTACCAATTGTCTCTCTTTCTGATTCTTCTAATGTAAAATTTGGCGATCCATCACAAGACCATTTGAAGGCATTTGATTCCCCAATTGCTGATTTAGTTAATATATCAACTCTATCTGCCACCATGAAACTTGAATAAAAACCTAGTCCAAAATGACCTATAAATTCATCATTATCTTTTTTATATTTTGTTAAGAATTCTTCTGCACTAGAAAATGCAACTTGGTTTATGTATTTCTTGATCTCTTGATCGTTCATTCCAATTCCATTATCGGAAATTGTTAAAGTATTTTTTTCACGGTTAATTGTTATTTTTACTTGAGCCTCCTCAGTATTTTCGCAATCACCTGCCATAGAGGCCATTCTTCTTTTGCTAATTGCGTCAACTCCATTGCTAACAAGTTCTCTTAAAAAGATTTCATGGTCAGAATATACTGCCTTCTTGATAATTGGGAAAATATTTTCGGTATTAATACGAATTTCGCCTTTTTCCATTTAAAAAAAAATTAAACATATAAATTTTATTTCGTAAAAACTTGTTAATCAAGTTTAATTAGGAGTATTGTCCGAACAATATATAAATTTAAAAGTTAAATAAAATTTTAAAAGATTTTATTTAACCCAAAAAATCTCACTACAATTATTTTCTTTCATAATTTGATTGGCTTTATTCAAGTCATCACATGGATTTAAATGTAAGACGGCAATATTTCCTTTTTTCTGTTGTACTTTTTGTTCATTCATACCTTTTTCTAACAAATAAGAATCTTTAAACATCAATAAAATCTTTTTTTTATCTGTCTTTTCTTCCTTAATTAAATTTCTTAAAATGTCTATTGAAATTGTAAATCCAATCCCATTGAATATTTTCTCATTAGGACTAAATGATCTTACTAACTCATCATATCTTCCGCCTTTTGCGATAACGCTTTTGTTTTTACCATTATCCACTATTAATTGAAAAACTATTCCTTCATATAAATTTAAGTGAGGTTGAAAAGTGGGATCAAGTTGTAATTTAACACCATATCTATTTGATATTTTTGATAATGTTTCAAATAAAAAATTTAAGTCATCTAAAGTTTTACTAGCTCCATATATATTTTTTAATTTATTTAATATTGCAATTGGTTCTCCTCGTGTGAATAAAAGATCTTTAAGAATATATTTATCATCTTCATCTATTTCTAATTTAGATAAATTATCTTGATCAAAATTAACCAGACTTTTCTTGATTTCTTCAAAATTATTATTCTTATATTTATTGAGTATCAAGTCCATTATTTTTGTTGTACTAACTAGTAGACATAAATTAGAACGATCCTTCAAATTAATATTATCGATTGCATCAAACAATATATTAATAACTTCAATTTCTGGGCATTTTGTGTCATATCCAATTAATTCAATTCCACTCTGCAGCTTCTCTTGTAACTTAATAGTATTTTTAATATTTTTTTTATCAAAGACCATTCCAGTGGTGAATAATCTTATAGGTCTTTTCTTATTTATTAATCTAGTAGATGACAATTTAACAATTGATGTTGTCATTTCTGGCCTAAGACATAATGAATTATTACTTACTATTCCCACAACCTGTTTTTCATCAATAACGCCACGCCCTTTTATCGTCTCCAAAGAATTTATAAATGAGGGTGAAACCTCTTCGTAGCCCCATAGTTTATAAATACTATTTAAATTATTTATGATGTTTGAATTATTTTTTACATCGACTAATTTAATTTCCTTTATATCTGTCATTTTAATATTTTACTAATTTTAGGTATAGAGATCTTTTTTAAATGGGGAGACATTATCTAGTTCATTTTTTAATTCATCCTCAAGGCTAGGCGAACAAGCTAAAATCCTTCCTGAATTTAATTTAAATTCGCCTGATGGATAATCAGAAATAATACCACCAGCCTCTTTAACAATAATAGCACCAGCAGCTAGGTCCCATACTTCTAATCCTCTTTCCCAATAACCATCTACCTTTCCAGCCGCAACAAATGCCAAATCAACTGCTGCTGCTCCTCCTCTTCTAACACCTCGAGTTTTATGTGTTAAATAACAAAATTCAGCATAATTATTATCCTCTGTCTCAAATCTGTCATAAGAGAAACCGGTTACAAGTAGACTATTAGAAAGATTAGAGGGATTTGATACTTTAAGTTCACTATCATTGCAGAATGAACCTAAACCTATGCAGGCTGAATATAGTTCATTTAAATAAGGTACTGATATAGCCCCTATAATTGGTTTATTTTTATACACAAGACCAATAGAAGTACCAAAAAAAGGATATCCATGGGAATAATTTGTTGTACCGTCTAATGGGTCTATACACCAAGTTAAATCGGAAGATTTGGTTAATTTACCCGTTTCCTCTGCATTTATAGATATGTTTGGTGTCTTTTCTAATAAATATTCTTTTATTTTATTTTCAACTTCCACATCCACATTAGTTACCAGATCACCCTTCCTACCCTTTGATGATATTTTCTGAATTTTATTGTAATTAACTTTTAAAATTTCATTGCCAATTTGTGCAGATTTCTTAGCTATTTCATACAAACGTGAAAAGTTTACTTGCTTAGCAATTTTATCTATTTCACTTAATTCGAACATGATAGTTAATCTTCCTCAAATTCCCAAGGTGGTGCAACTCTTGTGTTTCCCCTCCCAAAATATTGTCCAAATTGTAAATCGTATACTTCATCTTCATATGTGGTTTCAACCTCAAGATCTGAAGTTGCTTTGGCAACACATAGAAGTGCGTAACCTTTGTCTTTTAAAGCTTGAGATACACCCATGGCTTCAGGTTGTTGTAAAGTACCAGATATTATTTTAACTGCACAACTTGTACAGCAGCCATTTCTACATGAAAATGCGAGTTTGAAACCTTTCTTTTCAAATTCCTTAAGTATATACTCCCCACCATAAACCTGTTCTTGGTAGACCTTTCCGGTATCTTTATTTTTAATCGTGACTGTGAAAGTCTTTTTCAAATAACTTTCCTCAAAATTGGGATGATAAGGGGTAAAATAATTATCTTGGGAGAGGTGGCCGAGTGGTTGAAGGCGCAGCACTGGAAATGCTGTATAGGGGCAACTTTATCGAGGGTTCGAATCCCTCTCTCTCCGTTTTATACTAGTTTATTGTGGTTAACAACATCAACAACTGTGTCTCTCTACAGAATTTTTTAAAGAAATAATAATCTTTTCTACAAGTTATAAATAATCTTTTTTATTTAAATTAAGTTGAAAATATTTGATTTTTACTATTATATATAAATATCTATGAAAAAAATTAATTAAATTATTAGTAAATTTTGCTTTAATTTAGCGATCTAAAAACATGGGGCAAATAGTTGGAATTGATTTAGGTACTACTAACTCTGTTGTAGGAGTTATAGAAGCTGGTCGTCCAATTGTCATTGCAAATTCTGAAGGATCTAGAACCACACCTTCAATTGTTGGTTTTACAAAGGACAAAGAAATCGTAATAGGAGACCAAGCAAGAAGACAATTAGTTTTAAATCCTAAAAATACTTTTTATAACTTAAAAAGATTCATTGGCAGCGACTGGGACGAATTAGATGATTCAAGTATTTCTGTTCCTTACAATGTCAAAGCAAATAAAAATGGAAGTGTAAGGGTTCTTAGCCCAAATACACAAAGAGAGTACGCACCTGAAGAGTTAGTCAGCTCATTGATTAGAAAATTAATAAATGATGCTGAAACATATCTTGGAGATACTGTTGACTCGGCTGTTATTACTGTCCCTGCCTATTTCAATGAATCTCAAAGGCAAGCTACAAAGGATTCTGCAATATTGGCGGGCATTAAAGTAGATAGAATTCTAAATGAACCTACTGCAGCTGCGCTAGCTTATGGCTTTGAAAAAAGCTCCTCAAACAATGTTTTGGTTTTTGATTTGGGGGGCGGAACATTTGATGTTTCATTATTAAAAATTTCAAATGGTGTGTTTGACGTTAAAGCTACATGTGGAGATACCCAATTAGGAGGTAACAATTTTGACTCTAAAATAGTAGATTGGCTTGCTGAAAAATTTCTTGCTAAGCATGATATTGATCTAAGAAGGGATAGACAAGCATTGCAAAGATTATCTGAGGCTGCTGAAAAAGCTAAATGTGAATTATCAGGATTGTTAAAAACAAAAATATCATTACCTTTTATTACCACTAGTAATGATGGTCCATTACATATTGATGAGACCTTGGATAGAAAAATATTTGAATCATTATCTCAAGATCTTTTAGATAGATTATTAGAGCCTGTGCAAATAGCCTTAGATGATTCTGGATGGAGAGCGGAAGATATAGATGAAGTAGTTCTTGTAGGTGGCAGCACTAGAATTCCAATGGTTCAACAATTAGTCAAAACTCTCGTTCCAAATGACCCTTGTCAATCAGTTAATCCAGATGAAGTTGTTGCAATTGGTGCAGCAATACAATCCGGAATAATTAGTGGCGATTTACAAGATTTATTGCTTAACGACGTTACACCTTTATCTCTAGGTTTAGAAACTATTGGGGGTCTTATGAAAGTACTTATTCCTCGTAATACTCCAATTCCAGTAAGACAATCTGATGTTTTTAGTACATCAGAAGCTAATCAATCATCAGTTGTGGTTCAGGTAAGGCAAGGTGAAAGACCTTTAGCTTCTGAAAATAAATCACTTGGTAAATTTAGATTATCAGGAATTCCACCAGCGCCTAGAGGCATTCCACAAGTTCAAGTAGCATTTGATATTGATGCTAATGGCCTTTTAGAAGTTAGTGCAACCGATAGAACAACAGGAAGAAAGCAAACAGTTACAATTTCTGGAGGATCTAATTTAAATGAACAAGAAATTAATTCGATTATTGAAGAAGCAAAATCAAAAGCCAATGAAGATAGAAAGAAGAGATCTGTAATTGATAGAAAAAATAGTGCTTTAACTCTAATTGCGCAAGCTGAGCGAAGGCTTAGGGATGCCTCTTTAGAATTTGGACCTTATGGGGCTGAAAGACAACAACGAGCAGTTGAATTAGCCATTCAAGATGTTGAAGATTTTATAGATGATGATGATCCGCAAGAATTAGAAATTTCTGTAAGTGCTCTCCAAGAAGCATTATTTGGTTTAAATAGAAAATTTGCAGCAGAAAGAAAAACTGATAATAATCCCTTACAAGGTATAAAAAATACATTTGGATCATTAAAGGACGAACTTTTTTCTGATGATTATTGGGATGATGACCCTTGGGATAATCAAATGAATAGAAATTATAGAAATTCGAGGTATGGTAATTCTAGGGATGACGATCCGTGGGACAATGACTATTTCCTCTAAAAAAGACTATTTGTCGATTTTGGGTTTATCCCATGATTTCGATGATAAAGAACTTAAAAAGGCCTTTCGAAGAGAAGCAAGAAAATGGCATCCAGATTTAAATAAAAATGATTTAAATGCAGAAGAAAGATTTAAATTAATCAATGAAGCATATGAATATCTTCGGGATCCAAACAAAAGAAATAATATTTCGGATTTAGAGATAAATAATGATTACGAGAAGGATAATTTCAAGACAGGTTTTCCTGATTTTGAAGATTATCTTAATTCATTATTTGGTTACGAATACAATTCGAATAGCGAGGAAGAATACTTCAATAAACCCTTTGATGATGAATCCCTAAATATGGATAATGATGAATTCAATAATTATGAATACCCTACAACATCCCCTGAAGAACCTCCTCCGGTGAAACTTCATCAAGACATTGAAACAATTATTGAATTAACTCCAGATGAGGCCTTAAGCGGGGCTTCAATATTAATAGAACTTGAAGATCAAACTGTTGTAGAAGTTGATACACCTCCATTCGCAGGAGATGGTTGGAGATTAAGACTTGAAAATATTGCTAGAGGGGGGAAAGATCATTATTTGCAATTAAAAGTTCAAACAGAAAGTGGTCTAAGAATTGATGGATTGAGAGTTCTTTATAAACTTGAATTATTTCCTCATGATGCTCTTCTTGGTTGTGCAGTAGAGGTACCTACCCTTGATGGTAATGTCACTCTTCAAGTGCCGCCCAAATCTTCAACAGGGAGAATGTTACGTTTAAAAGGAAGAGGTCTAACATTTGAAGATAATGTGGGTGATCAATATGTTGAGATCTTGGTCGTTATTCCTGCTGATATCAATGATGAAGAAATTGCTTTATATACAAGATTACAAGAATTATCACTTTCTGATTCTTAATCAAATATTATAGTAATGAAATAAAATTAATCTCATGGACATATTTGTTCTTTTATATAATTCAGGAACAGATAAGGAAGGTATTCATTCCATTGAACTAAAGGGAAGAACAATTGTTCTTATGTTTGAGGACAAGGATGATGCTACAAGATACTGTGGTTTACTAGAGGCGCAAGATTTTCCAATGCCAACAGTTGAAATGATTAACATAGAAGAAATGAAAGATTTCTGTATAAAGTTTGATTATGAATATAAATTAGTTGAGAAGAATTTTGTGCCACAAACAGCTGAAGATAGGCTACTAATTTCACCCCCCCAGAAAAACCTAGAACTTACTGATTGGGAAGGCAATAATAAAAAAGAAAAAATTGATATAAATACCATTAAGGAAAACCTTGAAAAGTTACTTTAACCACTAAAATAAGTACAGTTAAGATTTTAAAATGTCAAAGGCGTTATTTGAAACCGAAGTAGGAAAAATAAATCTTGAATTTTTCTCTGATGATGCACCTAATACTGTTAATAACTTTAAGAAGTTAATAAATGATGGTTTTTATGATGGACTAGCATTTCATAGAGTCATCCCCGGATTTATGGCACAGGGAGGTTGTCCAAATACTCGTGATGGAGCTACTGGTATGCCTGGTACAGGAGGTCCTGGGTATAATATTAAATGTGAAATAAATTCAAATAAACATCTAAAAGGGTCACTTTCTATGGCTCATGCAGGAAAGGATACAGGGGGTAGTCAGTTTTTTATAGTCTATGAACCACAACCTCATCTTGATGGAGTTCACACCGTTTTTGGTAAAACAGATGATATGGACGTTGTATTAAAGCTTACTAATGGTTCTAGAATTTTAAAAGCATCTTTAAAGTAGTTACATTAACTTTCAAAAACTACACTAAATGTTTCTTTATCTAGATTAAATTTTCTTGTTGATGAATATAAAATCTCATTATTAATAGTAAATTTAGTATTTATTAATTTGATGCTACTTTTTGGGTGCAATGCCTGTTCAATGTTTCTAGAAACAATAATTCCAATCTTTGTACTATTTTCATAATTGGATAAAAACTGAATAAATAATTCTATATTCCTTATTTCTTCATCAGTAATGTTGGAATTGGTTCTATTCTGATCATGCAAAATTCGCCAAACTAATTTTGGTCGATTCCAAAAAGCTAATAATCTTGTAGTACTCTCAAGTTTAATATTAATGTTCTTATCATTACAGAATTTAATAACGTTATTTTTTATTGGTACTAGATCAATAGATTTATATTTTCCGTCAAGAAAAATTGATATAAATGGATCGATATTCCTGGAATTAGGATTATCTTCATCAATCATGTGACCTAACTTCGTTTTTTTTACACTCAAATATTCTGCATTATTATCGTTTGGACAAATTACTAATGGAACTCTCTCAATAACCTCTATTCCATAACCACCTAATCCGGCAATCTTTCTAGGATTGTTTGTAAGCAATTTTAGTTTTTTTATTCCTAGATCAGTTAATATTTGTGCTCCAACTCCATAATTTCTTAGATCAGCTGGAAAACCTAATTTTTCATTAGCTTCTACAGTGTCTAATCCACCATCTTGTAAACTATAAGCTTTTAATTTATTTATTAGACCAATACCTCTACCTTCTTGTCTCAAGTAAACAACAACTCCTTCTTCCTCCTTTTCTATTCTTGATAAAGCAGCCTCTAACTGGGGCCTACAATCACAACGTAAGGATCCAAAAGCATCGCCAGTTAAGCACTCTGAATGCATTCTTACTAGTACAGGTTCGCTTAATTTTGGTGATTTCTGTTTAACTAACGCAACGTGCTCTGAACCATCAAGCTCATTAACATATCCATAAGCTTTGAAATTACCAAAAATACTTGGAAGTACAGCATCGGATTTTCTAAATACAAATCTCTCAGTTTGAAAACGATAACTTATTAAATCAGCTATAGATATTAATTTCATTCCCCACTGTTTTGCGTACTCTTTAAGTTGTGGAAGTCTTGACATGGAACCGTCAGGATTTTGTATTTCGCAAATAACTCCAGCGGGATAAAGACCAGACATTGCCGCTATATCAACTGCCGCCTCTGTATGACCTGCCCTTTTTAATACTCCACCTTTCTTAGCTCTTAATGGAAAAATATGTCCAGGCCTTCTTAAATCATCAGGTTTTGTATTTGGATTTATAGCAACTTGAATTGTCTTTGCCCTATCTTCAGCGGAAATTCCCGTAGTAACATTATTCTCGGGTCCAGCATCAATTGATATCGTAAAAGCTGTTTGATTTTCATCTGTATTTCTATCTACCATTAATGGTAAATCTAAAGAGTCAAGTTTTTCACCTTGCATAGCTAGGCATATTAGGCCACGTCCCTCAGTAGCCATAAAATTAATTTGCTGTGGAGTTGCGAACTGAGCTGCACATATTAAATCTCCTTCATTTTCTCTTCTTTCGTCATCTACAACAATTATGCATTCACCATTTCTTATAGCTGCTAACGCATCACTTATAGGATCAAATTCAATTTTAAAAGATTCATTTATATCCAAAATTGTTCCATTATTTGATTTGGGACTTGTTTCTTTCATTATTCCTATCAATATAGAAAAATAGTGTTTAGTTACATTAAATTCAACACTTTATAATCCTATCTCAAAGTCTGACAATTCAAAGAAATGAATGTTGCAATAGTAGGTGCTACAGGTTACGGCGGTATTCAAGCGGTAAATCTTTTAAAAAAAAATAAAAACTACAAAATTTCATTTTTAGGAGGTAATAAAACATCTGGATCAAAGTGGAATGATAATTTCCCTTTTATTTATCT
>QCLY01000024.1 GCA_003214195.1 Prochlorococcus sp. AG-418-G23 | reverse complement strand
CAGTACAATTCAACAGCTTCCAAAGGGAAGATATTTTGACTAGTCAATCTTCCGCCCTTGATTCTCGATTGCCAAGCAATAATTAAAATCATTAAAGTGCCTAAAGTGACATGTAATCCATGAAAACCAGTAAGAGCATAAAAAGTACTTGCAAATAAATTATCGGTTAATCCAAACGGTAAATGAAAATATTCAAATAATTGACATATTAAAAATATAATTCCAAGAAAAGCAGTAAAAAATAACCATTTTTGTGATTCAGAGTTTTTATCTTTTAAAAGCGATTTGCCTGCTTTATGGAAAGTTGCACTACTAACAAGTAATAAAATTGTATTGAGTGTAGGTATTGGTAGTTCTAATTCATAAATAGCACCATCAGGTAGTGGATTTACTGCTTTATAAGTTAAATAAGCAGCAAAAAACCCAGCAAAAGTCATTCCATCCGCAATTAGGAAAGTTATAAGACCAAACATTCTGAAGTCTTCATGTGTTTCAGTGGCTTCAGAATT
This sequence comes from Prochlorococcus sp. AG-418-G23, assembly GCA_003214195.1. Lineage (GTDB taxonomy): Bacteria > Cyanobacteriota > Cyanobacteriia > PCC-6307 > Cyanobiaceae > Prochlorococcus_A. The sequence continues at coordinate 18,635 of QCLY01000024.1, read as the reverse complement.
ATTTTTTTGAATTTCTTTTGAGCTATCTAGAGTCGTCATATGTTTTTATTTTTGTTTAGAAATTTCTTTACCATAACCATATGGTTCTTCAACTAATGGAGCTTCTCCTTCCCAATTTTCAACTGGAGGTGGAGAAGATGTTAACCATTCAGGTGTAAGAGCATTCCAAGGGTTGTCTCCAGCATCTTTCCCATTCCTCACACTAAGGAATACATTAATTAAAAAAGGAATTGTACTTAAAGCCATCAAAAGAGCCCCAAGGCTACTAATTTGATTAACGAACTGGAATTGAGGATCATATTCTGCAACTCTTCTTGGCATTCCATTTAAACCAAGCCAATGTTGAGGAGCAAAGCACAAGTTAAATCCAATAAAGGTAATGATAAAATGTAAAATTCCTAATTTTTCATTGAGCATTTTCCCAGTTACTTTGGGGAACCAATGATAAATTGAAGAGAAAATAATAAAAACAGTCCCTCCATAAACTATGTAATGAAAATGGGCTACAACGAAATAGGTATCATGTACGTGAATATCGAAAGGTACCTGTGCTAAAGCAACTCCTGTGATACCTCCAAAAACAAAATTTATAATAAATCCGCAAGAGAATAACATTGCACTATTGATGGAAATTTTGCCTCCCCATAATGTTGCAACCCAATTGAAAAATTTTATACCTGTTGGAACAGCAATAAATGCCGTGGCAATAGTAAAGAACAATCTCATCCAAGGGGGCGTTCCACTCGTAAACATGTGATGAGCCCAAACAACTAAACCTAAAACTACTATCCCCATTATTGAAAAAACCATAGTGGTATATCCAAAAAGTGGTTTTCTAGCATGTATAGGAAGTATTTCACTAACTAAACCAAAGGCAGGAAGGACCATAATGTATACAGCTGGATGAGAATAAAACCAAAATAAATGCTGATAAACTACGACATTTCCACCCAAGACAGGATTGAAAAACCCTGTATTAGCGATGATATCGAAGCTAAGTAGAATTAAAGTTCCGGCTAATACAGGAGTTGACAAAACAACTAATATACTTGTTCCAAGCATTGCCCAACAATACATTGGCAATTGCATAAGTTTTAATCCTGGTCTTCTTAATTTGATAATAGTTGCGATAAAGTTTATTCCACCAAATATAGAGCTGCCTCCAAGTAATAGAACGCTCAGAATCCAAATAATTTGTCCGGATTGAGGAGTAGTTATGCTCAAAGGTGGATAAGCAGTCCATCCAGCCTGAGCAGCACCATCAACAAAATAGCTTGCTACCAGCATCAAACCTGAAGGAGGAATTAACCAAAAAGCTACAGCATTTAATCTTGGGAATGCCATATCTCTTGCACCTACATAAAATGGAATTAAATAATTTCCAAAAGCACCGTTAACTACAGGCACTATCCAAAGAAATATCATTATTGTTCCGTGTAAAGTTAAAACTTGGTTATAAACATCTCTTGGCATAAAATCAGACATTGGGCTAGCCAGTTCAATTCTTATAGCGCTCGCTAAGGTTCCTCCTATTAAATAGAAGAGAAAACCACATACCAAGTATTGAATCCCAATTACTTTATGATCAAGGCTAAAACTAAAGTATCTAAGCCAACCTTTGGGTTGAAGACTTTCATTGTTAGTTTTTTGTGAATCAATTGATATTGTCATAAATTTACCTCTGGTTTTTTATTTTTGTTAAACCATTCGTTGTAATCAGATTCTTCTTCAACAATTATTGAGGCTCTCATTCCTCCATGATATGGGCCACATAATTCTGCACAAATTATCGGATATTTTCCTACTTTTGTAGGAGTGAAATTTAGGATAGTTGGTTGTCCAGGAATAATATCCTGCTTAATTCTGAACTCTGGTACCCAAAAAGCATGAATAACATCTTTGGATTCCATTTTCATTGATACTTTTTGATCAACAGGAACGTGTAGTTCTCCTGATATGAAATTGCCCTTGGGATAATTGAATAGAAATGCAAATTGCATAGCTGAAACTTCAATTGATAAATTATTTATTGCTATTTCATTATCAGAAGTTTGACTTATTCCAGCCCATATTTTTTCAGTGTTAGAACTCATCATTTCATGGTTATGATTTAGTTCTTTCATCCCTCCCATTCGATCGTAGATGTTGTAGCTATATAGACCTATTAATAAAACAATTATTGAAGGAATAATTGTCCATACAATTTCTAAGCTTAAATTTCCCTCTAAAGCTATACCATCGCCTATCTGATCATTTCTTTTCCTATATTTAAATAAGCTATAAATAACTGCTATTGTCATTCCTATAAAAATAATTAAACCAATAATGAAAAGAATTTTAAAAAGTTCATCGTAAATTGGTGCATTAATACTTGCTTCCGCTGGGAGCAAATTTACATTAAAACCAATCCAAAAAGATATAGCAAAAACGAGAGAAATAATTAGTATTAAATAAACGTTTTTATTTAACAATTGATGCCTAATAATTTATTTTATATTTTTAAGATATTCATTTTTTTAAATTCTGCATCCTTTGTTAAAAGAAAATCATTTAAATTTATAACTTCTTAAGATTTAGGAAATAAAAGGCGTATTATTAATAACTTTTTAGAGTTAATTGTCAGGGAAAAAAGATTAAATTAGTAAATTATTTTTTAAATTAAACATATTAATTTTTAATTAATGTTTGGTTTTTGAATCTAAATTATTATGCAAAATAATAGGTTCTATCAATTTGATTAATAGCCAATTATACAAATCAAAATATCTCACAATTTTTAAAAGGTTAGGAAGTCATAGTGTATTTGCACTTATCGCACTAATCGTAATAGGAGGTGCCACGAGAGTAATGGAAGCTGGGCTAGCCTGCCCAGATTGGCCTCTATGTTATGGATCTTTTTTGCCTTTTAGTCATATGAATCTAAGAGTCTTTCTAGAGTGGTTCCATCGTCTAGATGCTTTTCTGGTTGGAGTATTAATTCTTTTTAAATTTGTACTTTCAATTATCTGGAAAAAAGAAATCCCAAATTGGTTACCTAAAACTTACTCATTACTTCTCTTTCTTGTTATTGTCCAAGGATCTTTTGGGGCTTTGACTGTAATAAACCTGCTTGATTCTTATACTGTTACGGCCCATCTTTTGATAGCATTTCTACTCCTTATTACAACGATCTCAATAAATCAAAATTTAGAAAAAGATGAAATTAATGCTCCATTAAATTGGTGGATATTATTACTGCTTTTTCCTCTTATACTTACCCTAATCCAATCTTTTATTGGAGTAAGGCTTTCATCAACTTGGTCAGCTCATATCTGCTTATCTTTTAATAAACAATGCCTAATTCTTGATACTCACAAATTATTTGCCTTCCCAATTTCTTTTTCAATTTTAATGATTATTGCTACTTCAATTTGTAAGGGAAATTTGTTTATAAAAAATTGGAAATATCTCTCCACACTTATTTTTCTTTTGACTTCTCAAATCCTTTTAGGGGTTTTGAGTCTTAAAACAAATTTGAATCAACCAATTTTTATTATCGGTCATCAACTTAACGCTTCTTTATTGATTGCAATATTAACAACATTAATTTTTAGAAATCCTTTTGCTTCAAAAGACCTAAACCACTCCTTAAATTCTCAAATGGTTGGTATGAATTCATGAATAGTAGTAATTTTGATAATTTAAACTACAAATCTTCTATTAGGGATGAAGTTGTACCTTCAAGAAAAAGATTAACATTGCCACCTTGGCTTGAAGTGGCAAAGCCAAGATTAATTCCACTTTTACTTGCAACAACTTTGGGTGGAATGGCTTTAACAGAGGAATGGCCTTTATCTTCACCAAAACTGATCTGTACTTTAGGTGGAGGAGCTTTGGCAGCAGCAGCAGCTGGAGCACTTAATTGTTTGTGGGAAATGGAATTAGATAAAAGGATGATAAGAACTAGCAAAAGAGCATTGCCTGCGGGTAAGTTGTCATCTGAGACTGTATTTTTAGCTGCAGTATCATGTACTTTGGCAGCCTCAATGCTTTTAATAAGCGGTGTAAATTATTTAGCTGCCGGACTTACACTTCTTGGATTATGTAGCTATGTAATTTTATATACGGTTATTTTAAAGCCACGTACAACTAAAAATATTGTTTTTGGAGGAGTTGCGGGTGCGATACCACCTTTAGTAGGAGCATCTGCAGCTACAGGACATGTTGGTCTTAGTGGTTGGTGGTTATTCGGTTTAGTAATGTTATGGACTCCAGCTCATTTTTGGGCACTTGCAATTTTGTTGAAGGATGATTATGCATCTGTTGGTATTCCTATGCTTCCCTCTGTTAAAGGATCTATTTTTACTGCTAAAGCAATTTCTCGTTATGGATGGGCAACTGTTGTAATGAGTATTATGGGAGTTTTTGCTTTACCTGAAGGCGGGCTTCTATATGGGATTATGTTATTGCCATTTAATGGAAGACTTTTGCAATTAATAAATAAATTAGAGAAAGCACCTGATGATCTTTCAAGAGCAAAGTCCCTTTTTAGATGGTCAATTCTTTATATGTTCGGTATATGTCTCTTACTATTAATTTCCAGAACCCAATTATCAGTAGAATTTGAGCAGCAATCTATGCAAATATTTGTCTCTAGACTATCTCTACTTAGCAATTAAATTAAATGTAAAATGTTTTTAAGTAAATAGTTAGTTTGATGAATTATATAAAAGTTAAAGAGCTCTCAAAATCGTATGCAGATATTCAGGCATTAAAAAATTTATCGATGGAAATAGAATCTGGCACATTATTTGGAATTTTGGGTCCAAATGGTGCAGGTAAATCAACATTAATAAAGATACTAGCTACTTTAATAGAACCAGATAATGGAGATGTTTTTATAGATGATATAAATTTAATAAAAAATTCGAGGAAAATTAGAGAATTGATTGGGTATGTCGCTCAGGACATTGCACTTGATAAAATATTAACAGGAAGAGAGCTTTTGGATTTTCAATCAGATTTATATCATATCAATAAAAATAAGAAAATTGAAAGGATACAAAAATTAGTAGATCAATTAGAAATGAGTGATTGGATTGATCGTAAGTGTGGAACTTATTCAGGGGGAATGAAAAGAAGAATAGATCTGGCGGCTGGACTTTTACATTTGCCCCAAGTTTTAATATTGGATGAACCTACTGTTGGTTTAGATATCGAAAGTAGAAATATTATATGGCAACTTTTGAAAGATTTGAGAAATAATGGAATGACAATTATTTTAAGTAGTCACTATCTTGATGAAATTGATAGGTTGGCAGACAGATTAGTGATAATTGATGATGGAAGAGTTATTGCACAAGGTACTCCTGCAGAACTTAAAAATAATTTAGGAGGAGATAGAATAACCTTGAAAGTTAAAGAATTTAGTAATCAGGAAGAAGCAGAGACTATATGCCAAATTTTATCTTCAATAGATGGAATTAGTCAGATTATTATTAATGAAGCCCAAGGCTTTTCAATAAATTTTGTAGCAGATAAGGAAAAAGATTTACTTACGAAGCTCAAAGTGGAATTGGCCTTCTCAAAGTTTGAAATTTTTTCGCTCACCCAAAGTCAGCCAAGCTTGGATGATGTATATCTCCAAGCAACTGGGAAAACATTATTGGATGCTGAAATTTCAATGGCAGGTAAAAGAGACCTTAAAAAAGAATCAAAGCAATCAATGCGATAAAAAATTTAGCTAACTAACTATAATAAATACTAATTAGTGCTAACTATGGAATTACAACAGTATAATTTATTTTTCTTATATCAAGAAACATTTGCATTAACTAAGAGATTATTTATTCAACTGAAAAGAAGGCCATCAACTCTTTTGGCCGGAATTTTACAACCCATAATTTGGCTTTTTTTATTTGGAGCACTATTCTCTAAGGCTCCTGAAGGTTTTCTACCAGGAGTTGATTCTTATGGGAATTTTTTAGGGGCAGGACTTATTGTTTTTACTGCTTTTAGTGGAGCTCTAAACTCTGGACTCCCATTGATGTTTGATAGAGAATTTGGATTTCTGAATAGGTTACTTGTGGCCCCTTTAACCAGTAGATTATCTATAGTTTTATCTTCTTTCTTTTACATAACAATCCTGAGTTTTGTTCAGAGTATTGTAATAATGGTTGTTTCATACACTTTGGGATATGGATGGCCCAACTTATATGGTTTAGGAATTGTTTTTACAACACTAATTTTATTAGTTCTTTTCGTGACATCAATAAGTTTATGTTTAGCGTTTGTTTTGCCCGGACATATTGAATTAATCGCTCTTATATTTGTGATAAATTTACCTCTTCTTTTTGCAAGTACTGCTTTGGCTCCAATTTCTTTCATGCCAAATTGGCTTGGGTGGTTGGCTTCGTTAAATCCATTAACTTTTGCGATCGAACCTATTAGGACTGCTTATACAGAAACTATGAATTTAGAATTAGTGGCTTTACATGCTCCATATGGTGATTTAACTTGTAAGAGTTGTATATTAATTTTATTTTCTTTAACAGTTTTATCCTTGATTATCATTAGGCCTCTGTTAAATAAGAAGTTAAATTAACAAATTTATGCTTTTAAAAAATCATCTAATAGAAGTTTTTAAAAAAGCCTCTTCAGAAAATAATTTCTTGCTTAAAGAAAATATTGTTCTCAAGTGGGTCCATAGATTTGGGATTGATTCTTTAAATGATTTATTAATCCATAGTCCAGTACAAAAGGAAAATCATAAAGAAGAAAATCAAGAACAAATAACTTTAATTGATGAAAATCATAAAGAAGAAAATCAAGAACAAATCAGGCTTGAATCTTTTAAAACTTTAGAAAATTTAGGAGAAACAAATTGTGAATCAAATTACTTAAAAATTTCTAACAATAATCAAGTCATTGATTCTAAAAAAGATTTTAAACAAATAAATCAATATATTAAAACCTCAAACTCACCACTACCTAATATTAAAAATTTAAGAAAATGGATTAATAAAGATAAAAAAGCTAGTTAGCTTTTTACATCATACCTGGCATACCCATGCCGCCCATACCTGGCATACCCATGCCGCCCATACCTGGCATGCCCATGCCTCCCATACCTGGCATACCCATGCCTCCCATGCCTCCCATTGGATCTCCGCCTGCTCCTCCTGGGGCTGCGGGTTCAGGCTCAGGAATGTCAGCCATCGCTACTTCTGTTGTGAGGAGCATAGCTGCAATAGATACTGAATCTTGAAGAGCTAATCTTATTACTTTGGTTGGATCTAATATTCCTGAATCCTTTAAATCCTCATATTTTCCTGAATTAGCATTAAAGCCTTTGTTAAGTCTTTTGATTTCAGCGACAACTACATCACCATTAAAACCAGCATTTTTTGCAATTTGTTTAGTAGGTTCCAAAAGGGCTTCTTTTAATATATTTATTCCAGTTCTTAAATCATCGGAAGATGTTTGACTTATATTTACAAGGGCATCTGATATTTCAATTAAAGTTTGTCCACCTCCAGAAACAACCCCCTCTTCAATTGCAGCTTTTGTAGCATTAAGGGAATCTTCAATTCTCAACTTTTTGTACTTCATCTCAGTCTCTGTAGCAGCTCCTACTTTGATAAGAGCTACTCCTCCCCCTAGTTTGGCTATCCTTTCGTTTATTTTATCCTGATCATACTCTGATTCAGTCATGCCAACTTCTCTCTTTAATTTTTCTACTCTTGCTTTAACCAAATCTTTAGTGTCTTCAAACGCAACAATTGTAGTTTTATCTTTTGTGATAGTTATTTTTTTTGCTTTACCTAAATCATTAATCGATACTTTATCAAGTGTCATCGATTTATCTTCACTAATTAACTGAGCTCCAGTAAGAATAGCAATATCTTCAAGGGCAGCTTTTCTTCTTTCACCAAATAATGGAGCTCTTACGGAAGCCACATTTAACACCGCACTATTCTTATTCAAAACTAAAGTGGTTAAAGCCTCTCCTTCGATATCTTCAGCAAGAATTAGAAGAGGTGAGCCTGACTTCTGAATTTCTTCAAGAATTGGTACCAGATCAACTAAAGTTGAAATTTTTTGATCAGTTATTAATATTTTAGGGTTTTCAAGTTCACAAATTTGTCGTTCTTGATCAGTTACGAAATATGGGGAACTATAGCCTCTATCAAAAGACATCCCTTCAGTGATATCTAATTCTGTTTCCAGTGATTGAGATTCTTCAACAGTTATTACACCATCCGAAGAAACAATATCCATTGCCTTAGAAATTATAGATCCAATTTCTTCATCACCTCCAGCACTAACTGTTGCAACTTTTTGTATGTCAGAACCACTTAATGAAATACTTTTGGAATTTAATTTTTCTAAAACAAAATCTAGTCCTTTCTCCATACCTTTCTTTAACTCCATAGGACTGGCGCCAGAAGCAATATTTTTTAATCCCTCCTGAACCATCTTCTGAGTCAGAATAGTTGCTGTTGTTGTTCCATCACCAGCACTCTCTTTTGTCTTGGATGCAACTTGTTCTATTAATTTTGCACCCAAATTAGAAATAGGATTTTTAATCTCAATCTCTTTAGCAACTGTAGAACCATCTCTAACTATATCTGGTGAACCAAATTTTCTCTCTATTACTACGTTTTTCGCTTTCGGGCCAATAGTAACCTTTACTGCATTAGCTACGAAATTTACACCTTTTTCTAGCGCTTCTCTTGATTCATTAGAAAAACTTAATTGTTTTGCCATTTTTACTTAGTTTTTTACTTATTCTAATCTCCCATAGAATTATTTTTAAGGGATATTTAATTTAGTGGGGAAAGCCGAATTTCTTTATAATGAGACATACAAATAAATATAATTAAGAGTATCTTTAAGATATGGATGAAACAAATAATCTTATTTTTACTCTTACCGCAATCCTTGCGATTGCTATGACGCTAATATATTTCCCTCTAAGGTTTTTCTTAACTTTAACTGCTAGAAGTCGAAGACTAAAACTATTACAAAAAATCAGAAGGTTAAGAGATGAATTGGGCCAACCTTACGAAAGAACATAATTAAATGCTCATGCCACCATCAATACTTATTGTTTGTCCAGTAATGTAACTTCCTGCATTACTTGAAACTAAAAAAGATACTAAGTTCGCAATCTGAGTACAACTTCCTAATTTACCTAAAGGGATAACTTTAAGAATCTCTTCAGTGTTAAGTTTTTCAGTCATCTCAGTTTCTATGAAACCTGGAGCTATTGCATTTACATTTATCCCTCTTGAAGCAAATTCTTTAGCGCAAGTTTTAGTGAATCCAATAACACCAGCTTTGGCTGCTGAATAATTTGCTTGGCCTGGATTACCTATTATTCCAACAACAGATGAAATATTTACGATACTTCCGCTTCTTTTTTTCATCATAAATTTTGAAGCATATTTTGTACAAAGAAAAACTCCTTTTAAGTTTGTATTTAGTACTTCATCCCATTGTTCAGATTTCATTCTCATCAATAGTCCATCTCTAGTAATACCAGCATTATTAATGAGGATATCAATGGAGCCATTAATTTTTATGATTTCTTCAAATGCTGAACTTACTGAATCCTCTTTAGAAACATCAAATTTCAGTTTATGAGCTTTACCTCCTGAATTTTTTATTGAATTTACGACTTCTTCAGCTTTTTCATCGGATGAGGAGTAATTAATAAAAACTTCTGCTCCTAAGCGGCTAAGTTCTAAAGCAATCTCTTTACCAATTCCTCTGCTAGCTCCTGTAATTAGAGCAATTTTTCCTGATAATGAATCTTTATTGGACATTGTGAAATTTTATAATTTTTAATCGTAGTACTATTTGTGTAAAGATATTGCTTTTATTTATAATTGTCTAGAAAATATTAAGCCCTTTTATCGTGCATTTTTTAATACCAGCTGCAGGCAGTGGTAGCAGAATGAAAGCTGGAAAAAATAAATTACTTATTGATTTAGAGGGAGAGTCTTTGATTTATTGGACACTTAAATCTGTATTCTCTGCAAGTTCAACAAGTTGGGTTGGAATAATTGGGCAACCAAAAGATAAAGAATTATTATTAAATTCAGCAAAGAACTTTGCCCATAAAGTTCATTGGATTAAGGGAGGAGATACCAGGCAAGAGTCAGTTTTTAACGGTTTAAATGCACTGCCAAAAGATGCTCAAAAAGTTTTAATTCATGATGGTGCTCGATGTCTAATTAATCCTGAATTGATAGACCAATGCGCAAAGCAATTAGATGAAAATGAAGCGGTTATTTTGGCTACTAAGGTAACTGATACAATAAAGATTGTTGATAATAAAGGTTTTATTAAAGAAACACCAGATAGAAATTCCTTATGGGCAGCTCAAACTCCTCAGGGCTTTTTAGTGGATAGCTTAAAAAAAGCTCATACGATTGCAATTGATAAAAATTGGAAAGTGACGGATGATGCCTCCTTATTCGAAATGCTTAATTGGAAAGTAAAGATTATTGAAGGAAATTATTCAAATATAAAAATTACATCACCTATTGATTTGAAAATAGCAAAACTTTTTGTGAATAACTCCTAGTTAAATAGGAATATCAATACTAAGAATGCCATCATCACCATTTAGGGTGGCTTCATATCCTAAAGGGATGCATGCATTACCCGATATGTGGCCTATGGGGAGGTCAAAAAGAATAGGAAAATTAAATTCTTTCAGTCTCTCGATAATACAGTTTTTTAATAAATCTTCCCATTCAGTGTCTTTGCAATCATTAGAAAAACTTCCAAATCCAATACCTGCAATATCAGTAAGTTTTTTAGTCATCCTGAGGTAAGTCAACATGCGATCAATTTTATAAATATCTTCATTAATATCTTCAAAAATTAAAATTTTCCCTCTGCAATCTGGAAAGTGATTAGTCCCAACTAAAAAAGTAGCAATAGTTAAGTTAGAAACGATAATATCTCCTTTAGCTTTCCCACCTCTCAAAGGAATTCCTCTTATGTCCTCAACATATCCCTCAAAAAGTAAATTTCTCAATCTCTCAAGACTCCACTCGGGCTCTTTGAAAAGGCTTGTAACCATTGGCCCATGAATAGAACCAATAAATCCTTGAGAATATTTAGATAGTAATAAAGAACATGTATCTGAGAATCCAAGCATTAAGCCATGTCCCCAAGAAGGTTCTTTTTCTAATAGTCTTGCTGAACCCCAACCTCCCTTTGCAAAAATAATTAGCTTACTATTTTGTGCTTTTTCCAGTTCTTTAAATCTAGTTAGATCATCACCTGCAAAATGACCAAATTTTTTTGATAGAGACTTATTTTCATTAATTTCTAAGCCCCAATTTTTTAATATTTCTTTGCCTTTTTGAAAATTTTCTTTTTCATCAATAAAGGAGCTTGGAGCAAGAATATCTATCTGATCTCCTTTTTTTAGTCTAAAAACCATATTTAGAATTTATGAGGCAATAATAATTCCCAGTAAAAGGACTGCTCCATAAATTGATTGGTTTTTGAAGTGATGCCCAATATTTTTTATTGATTGTTTTTCCTCAGGAAATACCTTTATTATATCTCTCTGCATGAGGATAGAGATTGTAAGCCAAATTGGCCAAAAAATTAAATTCATTTGATTAATAAATCCGCATAATGCAAGAAAACCAGAAGTTAAAAAATAACAAATTTGAATAGTTTTTCTTGTATTATTCTGAAGGTTAACAGCGGAACTATTTATCCCAATTTCTATATCATATTTTTTATCTGCTAAAGCATAAATCGTATCAAAGCCAAAAGTCCAAAAAATGGTAGCTAGCCAACAAAATAATAAAACAATACTGTTCAAATTGCCTTCATTTGCTGCCCAGGGAATCAAGACAGCAAAACCCCAACATATGGATAAGATTAATTGAGGATATTTAAACCATCTTTTGGCAGAAGGATAAATTAAAATAATGGGTAAGGCTAAAAAAGCAAGTGAAATGGATAAGAGCCTTCCAGGTTGAGGTAGTGACAAAGTTAAAAAGAAACTACATAAAATTAAAAAGAAAAGAATTGAATAAGCCGTTTTTAGACCTATTCTATTTGCAGCTAAAGGTCTATTTTTTGTCCTAAGAACTCTTTGATCAATTTTTTTATCCCAAATATCATTAACTACGCAGCCTAATCCACTTACTAGTAGTCCTCCTAGGATTATTTTTAACAACATTAAAAATGTTGGATTCGCATCTGGTGTTAAATATAGACTCCATCCGGCAGGAATAAGTAGGATAATTCTTCCAGTAGGCTTATTCCACCTTAATAATTCAAAAAAAGTACTTAATTTAATTTCTCGATTTTTATTTTGCATATAACCTATTGTATATTTCATAACTTTAAATAATCTTACTAGGATGCAGTGATTTCTATAATTTAATAATCAATCTTGAGTATATTTATAGATGGATTAAAGATAGCTGCATCTTTTTAAAAGAAATGATTCAGAAACAAGATTTAAGATATTTTGAAGAAAAACAAATTTTATTGGCTTCGATAGATATTGGAACTAACTCTACACATCTATTGGTAGCGGAAATTAATCTAGAATTAAAATCATTTTCAATAAAATTCACTGATAAATCAACCACTCGTCTTGGAGAAAGAGATGAGGAGGGTAATCTTACTGAAGAATCAATCCAAAGAGCATTAGTTACACTTAAGCGGTTTAAGGAATATTGTAAAAGTAATGGTGTAAAAAAAATAGTAACAGCAGCAACAAGTGCAGTTAGGGAAGCGCCAAACGGCCAAGATTTTGTTAGAAGAGTTCTTGATGAAACAGATATTCAAATAGAATTGATAAGTGGTTCTGAGGAAGCTAGATTAATTTACCTTGGTGTACTTTCTGGGATGGCTTTTGAAGATCAATCTTATGTAATTATAGATATCGGAGGAGGATCTACAGAATTAATACTTGCAGATAAAAAGGATGCAATAGCTCTTACTAGCTCGAGGGTTGGTGCGGTGAGACTTAAGAATGATTTTTTAAATAAAGAGCCTATAAATTTTGAAAGATCGAAGTTTCTTACAACTTTTATTCAAGGTTCTTTAGAACCATCTGTTCGAAAAATAAAGAGTAGATCTAAGGAAGATAAGCCTTTATCTATGATTGCAACAAGTGGCACTGCAACCTCGTTAGGAAATTTGATTTTAGATGATTTAGGAGAATCTAAACAAAAATTGCATGGTTATAAATTTAATAGGGAAAATTTACAGAATGTATTGGGAAAACTAATTAAGATGCCAGTTTCGGAAATCAAGAAAATACCCTCATTAAGTGAGAGAAGAGCAGAAATAATTATTCCAGGTGCATTGATATTAAATACCGCCATGGATATGTTGAACTTTAATGAATTAACTATTAGTGAGAGGGCGCTTAGAGAGGGTTTAGTTGTTGATTGGATGCTTCGTAAAGGAATAATAAAAAACGAGTTAAATATTCAAAGCAATATTAGAAAAACAACCATCATTCATCAGGCCAGAAAGTTTGGAGTGGATAATACAAGAGCTGAGAAAGTTATCGATATAGCCTTTCAAATATATGATCAAACTAAAAATATTTTTCATATGAATGATGACTCTAAAGCTAAAGAACTTTTGTGGGCAGCCTCTAATCTTTACAATTGCGGGAAATACGTAAATATTGGTTCTTATCACAAACACTCTTGGTATTTAATAAAGAATTGCGATTTATTGGGTTATTCTGAAGCAGAAACAAATATAATTGCTTCGATCGCTAGATATCATAGAAAGACTCTACCCAAGAAAAGACATGAGTCTTGGCAAAACCTAATATCCAAAGAGGCTAAAACATTGGTTCTTGAAATGTCATTAATTTTGCGGCTAGCAGCATCACTTGATCAAAGGCCTGATAAGGTAATCTCCTCAGTTCAAATAAAATTGCAAAAAAATATTATTACATTTGAACTTCTACCTTTAAATAGAAAAGATGATCTCTTACTTGAAAAATGGAATTTAGGATTATGCTGTAATGTAGTAAAAGAACTTAGGAATCTTGATTTAAAAGTAATTTAGTTTTTGATGAGTTCTTGTTGTGGAGCTTGTTTTTGAAAATACTCTGAAAAATAATTAAAAATTAAAGAAGACGCGATTAGCCCGAGGAAGCCTGAAATTAAAATTAATATTCCCAAACCTACTGGATTCATATTCTTAGATTGTGGAGGATTATCTTTTTTAGAAAAATTTTCAACTGTTTTTTCAATGTTTACAACTTCCCTATTAGTATTGAATTCACTATTTATGAATTCTGTATCGATTTTCAACTTCTGTGAAATCCTGCGAACCATTGCTTTAATAAATACTTCTTCTGGAAGCTGCTCTTCATTCCCATCTTCAATAGCTTTAAGTTGGTGAACTCCAATTTTTAACTCAGAAGCCAATTCTTCAACAGATTGATCTCTCCTTAACCTTGCTTCTTTAATAAAATTTCCAATTCTCTTTAAAGAGGACTGTTCATTTTTAGGATTTTCTTCTGGATTAGATTTTATTTCTTTCAAAGCAAACAATTTTTACTAATTATAGTGATTAATATTTTTCTATCAACTTTATGATTATTTATTTCTAAAGAGATGTCTATATGAAGGATTGTATAGATTAGACCTGTTTTGAGAATTATTAATTGCTGGGCTAATTATGTAAATAGTTGTTCTAATTAATTTTTTTTTAATAGAAAAATTTTCCATATCTTTTAATTCTATCAATGATGTCCAACCATCATCCCAAGACACTCTGAATCCAACAATAACTTTAGTTTCTGGGGGATAAAACTCTAGTAAGGTTTCTTGAGATCTTTTTACATGCCTAGCACTTAGATAAAGGCATAAAGAGGAATTATGTTTTGCAAGATCTTTAAGAGATTCCTTCTCGGGCATTCCAGTTCTCCCTCCTGCTCTTGTCAAAATTATTGTCTGCGTTATGTCTGGGATAGTCAACTCAGCTTCATGATATGCCGCTGCGACTTGAAAAGCACTTATACCAGGAATAACTTCGATTTCAATATTTTCTTTTTTTAAAACTTCTATTTGTTCTCTAATCGCGCCAAAAAGACAAGGATCTCCATCATGTAACCTTATAACAGTTTTACCTTCCTGAAATTTTTTTATCATAATTGAGGTGATTTGCTCTAAGTTGAGCGAACTAGTTTTTATATTTTCAGAACCTTCTTTAGAAAAATCTAAAATCTTTTCAGGAATTAGAGAATCAGTCCAAATAATGATATCTGCACTTTTTATCTTTTTTAAGGCTTTTAATGTTAATAACTCTGGATCGCCAGGGCCAACTCCAATAAAGGATATTTTTTTATCCATTCTTTCTGTTTTTACTACCACTATATGTTCTTAATCTTAAAAAAAATATTCCAATTAATCCAGAAGAAAATAGAAAAATACTAATAAATTGAGCCATTCTTATACCGCCATTACAGAAAGGCGGTAGCCCACCAATACAAAGTGGGTCAGTTCTTAAAGCCTCAATCCAGAATCTTCCAAAGCTATAACTTATTAAATAAAGACAGCTAATAAAGCCAGGTCTAAAAAAATCTGTTTTACTCTGTTTATTAAAGATAAAGATAAGGAGGATGAATATTAAAAAATTCCATAATGACTCGTAGAGAAAAGTAGGATGGAAAAATTCATAATCAATAAATTCTAAAGGCCTATTTTGTATAGGTATAAATAATTTCAAAGGTAAATTTGTAGGAATCCCAAATGCTTCATTATTAAAAAAATTTCCCCACCTTCCTATAGATTGTCCAAGAATTATCGAGGGGATTAATATATCTATAAAAGTTTTTAAATGAATGTTTTTCAACTTGCAAAAATAGATTATAGATAATAAACCTCCAATTAGGCCTCCATGGATAGCTATGCCTCCTTCCCAAATTGCCAGAAAAGAAGGAATTTGAATGATGTTATTGAATAGTTCTAAAGAAGTAAAAAAGTTATCTCCGCTATATTGCCTCCACTCAAAAATTACGTAATAAGCTCTAGCTCCAATTATTGAACAGATTATTAATGATGGAAGTATTTCACTAATATAATCTGGGTTAATATTCCTAGACTTTGCAAGTTTTTTTGAGATAAGTAGTCCAATTAAAACTGAAATCGAAATAAGTAATCCATACCATCTAATAGTTATAAACCCTAAATCTAAAAAAGTTTCTCCTGGCGATTGTATAAAAGCTTGAAATATAAGCATTTAAAGAAAGTTAGATACCCTCTGCTGCTTGCACTTTTTCTACTTGTTTTTTCTTTAATACTAAAAGTATTTGCGTTAGTCCTACACCAATAAAGAATGCAATCAATCCAATTACTCTATAAGGGCTCTGAAGTACAACTTCAGCATCTAATTGCCCAAAGCCGCCAACGTTTGGATCATTAGTAAGCGGGTCACCTGCACTAATTTCATCTTGTTCTTTTACAATCAGTTGAGGACCAACAGGTACTTTTTCGGTAGTTATCTCTCCATTCTCGTTTTTTATATTAATCTCATAACTTCCATCTTCAATGGTGTCTATTGAATTAATTATTCCTGAGGAGGAAGAGGTGAAAACTAAATTATTGCTTTTGTCTCCAGTTGGGTATACCTGACCTCTTCCTCTATTGCCTCCAATATGTAAAGAATATTTTCCATAGTGATACTCTTTATTAGTGGATGGATCAGGGGAAAGTACGGGAAAAACAATTTCTTTATTGGTATCACCAGGCAAAGGACCGACAATGATGATATTATCTTTTTCTTCACTGTAATTGGTGAAATATACTCCCTCTGTCTCTTCTTTGATCTCTTCTGTCCATCTTTCCTGAGGAGCAAGTTTGAAGCCATCAGGCAGCATAACAACTGCACCAACTTGTAATGGAACTTCAGA
This sequence comes from Prochlorococcus sp. AG-418-G23, assembly GCA_003214195.1. Lineage (GTDB taxonomy): Bacteria > Cyanobacteriota > Cyanobacteriia > PCC-6307 > Cyanobiaceae > Prochlorococcus_A. The sequence goes on along the minus strand of QCLY01000024.1, from coordinate 1,723 downwards.
GCCATCAGCTCCTATCTCTTTTAAATCATTTTTGTAGGGTATTTTGACAACAGCCTTGAAAACACTATCAGCACCAACAGATTGTGGGACCTCTGCAAGAGTTGGCATCTGAGCTAGATGGCAATTTGCACAGACTATTTTCCCTGTGGCTTCTCTGGGAGATTCGTAATTTTGCTGAGCCCAAAATGGATAAGCAAAAGTCGTCTTGGGATAAAATACAATGCTCGAAATGAAAAGCAGAGTACAGATAAATAAACTTGTTTTTTTCATGATTTGAGTTTTTAGTCCTTTCATTTTTTTATGCCCACCATGGATTTTCATTAGTTCTAAAGTCAGTTTCTGACCATTGTTTGACGATTACAGCATCATCTTCAATATCTACATGAGCTAACGCTAAAGATAAAGGAGCAGGCCCTCTTACTACTTTTCCGTTTGTATCGTATTGACTGCCATGACAAGGACATATAAATTTATTAGCGCCACTATCCCATGGGACAACGCAACCTAAATGAGTACAAATTGCATTTAAACCAAATTCTTCTATCTCGGCACCCTCATTAACTATTAGGTAAGTTGGATCTCCCTTAAGACCCTGCACTAGACTTCTGTCTCCTGCTGGATGTGTAGCTAACCAACCTGTCTTAGTTATTGGATTCCCTAATTCATCTTTAGCAGAAGTTCCACCACCACCACCTCCTGCTCTTAAAGGCATGAAATAATTTGCTACGGGGTAAAGTGCTCCTAAAGCTACACCAGTTGCAGTACCAAAAGTAAGAAGATTCATAAATTGCCTTCGACCCATTGAAGGGACATCATTGGAACTTAATTGAGTCATTCGCTACTTGGTTCTGTTATTTATTAGTTATTATGGAACAAATTGTTCAATTTCTGTTGCAAATAGATAGGACTTTTAATAATTTAAAGTAAAAGTTTAGGAAGTCTTAATTAATTGATTTAAATGACCCCATTACTAGTTGATGAAGTGATACATTATTTGATTCATCGCTGGGGTAAAAAATATGATTTTAGACTCTTCAGAAGAGGAAATTTTGTCTATTTTCAAATGATGTGGGGATTCCTTGGACAGGAATCATTTCCTTTAACTGAAGATGAATACAAAAAATCCATAGCTGATAAAATCGAGATTTTAAATAGATGTGGATATTCAGAGGAAGTAAGGGAATGGCTAAAGAAAGTAAATGCTAAGCCAAGGTTAGGTAGAGCTGTTAGCTTGCAATTAAATGTTAATGAGAAGATGAAAGAGTTTTTGACTTAAGATTTTCTGATAAGTAAGTTAATCCAGTACCTATAAAAAATAAAAACACAATCGATATAGATAGCAACGACATTGTCAATGGGTCTGTTGAAGGCGTGATCACTGCAGATAAGATTGCTGAGGAGATTACAACTATCTTCCAATTCGAAATCATTTTTTCTGTTGTAATTATTCCAAGAGAACCAAGAATAAATTGAAGTACTGGCAATTGAAAGGCTATTGCAGTGCTAGACATTAATAAGAGAACAAAATCAAAATATCTTTCTATAGACCAAGTTGGTTCAACAATATCAGCACCGAAAGAAATAAAGAAATTTATGGCTGCAGGAACTAATATCCACCATGAAAAAATTAATCCCATGAAAAATAGAAGACCAGAACCAAAAACTGCGGGTAAGATAAGGCTTTTTTCTTGTTTTGTTAAACCAGGGGAAATAAATAGTATTA
>QCLY01000023.1 GCA_003214195.1 Prochlorococcus sp. AG-418-G23 | reverse complement strand
CTAAGTAAAAAATCTGAAGATGAGATAGCAAAAGGTTGTGGTTACGTAGGTCCTAGCGGAAGAATCTTAAGAAAAAGTTTTTATAGAGCGCTTATTGAAGCTAAGGGTTACAAAACAGGAAATGGTCGTAAAGGGAAAAATGGTAATAGAGCCTCAAGAGGTAGACAGACAGAATTCAAAACTAAAGTTCATGGCAATGGGAACCTATTAATTGGCCATGCCTACACCAAAAAATTAGGTCTAGAACCTGGTCAGGAATTTAAAATCGATCTTAAAAAAGAATCAAAAACAATTTATCTGATTCCATTAAATTAAAAAATATATTTTACCAACCGTTTTCTTTAAGCCACTCGGAAGAAATATTATATGAAGATGAATCTTGATTACTATTTTTATTAAATAAAAGTAATTTCTCTACATATTTAATTAGTGCATCTGCCTCAAGGTTTACGCTGTCACCGATATTTAATTTATTTAGATTTGTGTTGAACCAAGTATGAGGAATTATCGCAATAGTAAATATTTCTCCTTCCTGTTCATATTTTGCAATCGTAAGACTTATACCATTTACACAAATACTCCCTTTATTGACTACATATTTTGAAAAATTATTATTTTTCCACTTTATTGATAAGAGCCAAGATTTCTCTAATTTTTCTATATTCTCGACCGTTCCAAGGCCATCAACAATACCGCCTTGTGGATGCATCCCTAATAATTTTGGCAAGCTTAAAAGTTCTAAAGCATCATCTAAAGTTAGATCATCAGTTTTCAACTCCTTGGGTAATGAAGCTCTTCTTGGTTTAGCTTTATCCTGATCATTATTTCCCAATTGAACATAAGGTCCATAAGGGCCGAATCGCAAAAATACTTTTTCCCCAGTTCTAGGATCAGTTCCTAGATCTGATGGACCATTTAAAATTTGATCAACTTTCTTTTTATCTAAATCTCCTGGTGTAATATCCATTGGTAGATTGCCTTTTGCATGAACTTCGTTTCCGGATTCATCGATTTTTGTACCTTCTAGCCAAGGTCCGTTTGAGCCTATTCTGACTACGCAAGGAAGGTCTTCGAAATCAACTTGTCTATAAGCTTTACCATCAATATCACCCTCCGTTTTCTGAACTTTTACCTCAAGGCCATTTTTACCTTTATAGAAAGTCTCAAGGTATGGTAGCCACTCAAGATTACCTGAAGATATTTCATCCAATGAAGACTCCATTTTTGCGGTAAAAGTTGTATCAACAAGATCAGGAAAATGTTCTTCTAATAGGGCCGTAACAGCAAAAGCTGTAAACGTTGGGGCCAAAGTATTTGAAGATATATTTGCATAACCTCTATCCACAATTGTCCCAATAATGCTTGCATAGGTAGAAGGTCGTCCAATCCCTTCTTTCTCAAGAACTTTAACTAATGCAGCCTCTGTATATCTTGCAGGCGGTTTAGTTTCATGAAAAGTAGATTCCTTATTAGTAACTTCAAGACTTGTTCCAGTTTTCAGGTTTGGGAGGATAATTTCCTGTTGTTCAAGGGATGAACTTGGATCATCACTTCCCTCCACATAAGCTCTGAAGAATCCTGCGAAATCAATACTTTTGCCGCTCGATTTAAATAATCCATCCCCCACACTGATTTCAGCATTAATCATTGTTAGCCTAGCTTCCGCCATTTGACTAGCTACAGTTCTTTTCCAAATTAAATCGTAAAGAGATAAGTCTCTACCAGTCAGATTAGTTTCCTTTGGTGTTTTAAATACCTCACCTGCAGGCCTAATAGCTTCGTGTGCTTCTTGAGCATTTCTTGCAGTTGAATTAAATTGTCTTGGTGAATTAGATAAGTATTCTTTTCCGTACATAGAACTGACACATTCTCTAGCAGCTCTTGTGGCTTGTTCAGAAAGATGAACTGAATCAGTCCTCATATATGTTATGAAACCTCTCTCATACAGACCTTGTGCACATCTCATAGTTTCCCTTGCAGACAAACGAAGCTTTCTGTTTGCTTCTTGTTGCAAAGTACTTGTTGTAAATGGAGGAACTGGCTTACGAGTGGATGGTTTTTTTTCTATTTTTGAGACTAACCAATCCGCGGATGAAAAAGTCTTCAGTAAGTCATTTACTTTATCTTCTCCAATTATTAAAGATTTATTACCTTGTCTTAATTTGCCGGTCTGTTCATCGAAATCGGAACCATTAGAAATTCGTTGACCCTTTAAACTAAATAATTTAGTTTCGAAAGTTATATTATCTTTTATTAGGAAAGCTTTAATCCCACAATAACTAGCTTTTTTAAAGGATCTTCTTTCTCTCTCTCTTTTAACAAGAAGTCTTACAGAAACTGATTGAACCCGACCAGCAGATAATCTGGGGGCTACCTTCTTCCAAAGTAAAGGGGATAATTCATATCCAAAAAGCCTGTCCAATATTCTCCTTGTTTCTTGAGCCTGAACAAGTTCCATATCAATTTCTCTTGTTTGATCTAAAGCTTTATTGATTGCCTTTTTTGTAATTTCATGAAAAACCATTCTCTTAGTTGGTATTTTAGGCTTCAGTATTTGCAGAAGATGCCAGCTAATACTCTCTCCCTCTCTATCTTCATCAGTTGCCAGTAATAGTTGGGTAGCACCTTTCAAAGCATCTTTCAGCTCTTTAACAACCTTTTTCTTATCTTTAGGGACTATGTAAAGTGGTTCAAAATCTTCCGTTGTATTTACTCCTATCCTTGACCATTTTTCCTTTTTAACTGCAGCAGGAATTTCAGCAGCCCCTTTTGGAAGATCTCTTACATGTCCCATTGAAGCAAGAACTTCATAATTAGAAGGCAAAAACTTTCTTATAGTTTTTGCTTTGGTGGGACTTTCAACAATAACAAGTGTGTGATCCAAGGTTTATTTCAAAAATTGGTGTTTTTGTTCAGTTAGGGCATATTATGATTATTTGAAGCTTTTTCAAGTAATTTCTTCTGAAAATTTCAAAAATCATACCCACAAATTATAATCAAGTTAAGATTAACTCTTAGACCCTTACAATCAAACATCTAATTTAATCCAATTTAATAAAGTGCCCAACGAAATCTTTACAATTAATTTAAATGCTCAAGCCATTATTCCAGAGGCTTTTATTTTACTAGGTATTGTTGGAACACTTCTTGTAGATTTAGCTGGAGAAAAAACTGCATCAAAATGGGCACCAATAATTTGCTATTTATCAATTGGCAGCTCTCTTCTTAGTTTGGCCTTGCAATGGAGTAATCCGGTAGAAAGCGCATTTCTTGGCTCCTTTAACTCCGATAATTTGGCAATAGCATTTAGAGCAATCATATCTTTATCAACCTTAGTATCTTTACTTATAAGTTGGCGGTATACAGAACAAAGTGGTAGCCCTATTGGCGAGTTTGCCGCGATAGTCCTTTCAGCCACCCTTGGAGCAATGCTTTTGTGTGGATCTACTGACCTTATTAGTGTATTTATATCTCTGGAAACTTTATCTGTAGCAAGCTACTTACTTTCTGGTTACCTCAAGAGAGATCCAAGAAGCTCAGAAGCGGCATTAAAATACCTACTTGTTGGATCAGCAGCTGCTGCTGTTTATTTATATGGATCCTCTTTCCTTTATGGATTAAGTGGTTCTACAAACTTAGCGACAATAGGTTTAGAGATTATCAATAAGCCATCCTTCATTACTTCTCTAGCTCTTGTATTTGTCTTATCAACTGTTGCATTTAAAATTGCCGCTGTTCCCTTTCATCAATGGACGCCGGATGTATATGAGGGCTCACCTACACCAGTAGTAGCTTTTTTATCTGTTGGTTCAAAAACAGCGGGCTTTGCATTTGCAATAAGATTATTAAGCACAACTTTCTCTTCTTTTGACGAAGAATGGAAACTCTTATTTACCATATTGGCCATATTGAGCATGGCTCTAGGTAATGTTGTAGCTCTCGCTCAAACCTCAATGAAAAGGATGTTAGCTTACAGTTCTATTGGACAAGCCGGATTTGTAATGATTGGAATAGTATCAGGCACACAAGATGGTTTATCAGCTGCTGTTTTATATTTGGCTGCATATTTGTTTATGAATTTGGGTGCATTTTCTTGTGTAATACTTTTCTCACTAAGAACTGGTTCTGACAGAATTCTTGATTACTCAGGACTTTACCAAAAAGATCCTCTTATTACATTAGGCTTAAGCCTTTGTCTCCTATCTCTTGGAGGTTTACCTCCAATGTTAGGATTTTTTGGAAAGATATACTTGTTCTTTGCAGGTTGGGCAAATCATCAATATCTATTAGTAATAGTTGGATTAGTAACTTCAGTTATATCTATTTATTACTACATTTCAGTGATAAAAATGATGGTAGTTAAGGAACCACAGGAAGCTTCTGAAATAGTCAAGTCATATCCTGAAATTAATTGGGGAATTGTAGGATTGCCTCCTTTAAGAATTGCACTTTATACTTGCGTGGCGGTAACTGCTCTTGGAGGAATCCTATCTAATCCTCTTTTTAAATTAGCCAATACAGCAGTTGCAGAAACTCCTTTCTTACAAGACATTATTGCTACAGCAAACAAAATTTCCTAGAAGAATTTTTCATTAAATGCCTAAGAAAGTCGCAAGTTTAGAAAATATATCCAAAACATATGGGAAAGAAGATTTAACGGTTAAAGCCTTAGACAGCATAAACTTAGAAATTTATAAGGGTGATTATTTAGCTGTAATGGGAGCCAGTGGCTCAGGCAAAAGTACAGCTATGAATATTATTGGATGTTTAGATAGACCATCTAAAGGTGTTTATAAATTAAATGGTATCCCTGTTGAGAATTTATGTGATGATGAGCTAGCGGAAATACGTAATCAAAAATTAGGTTTTGTTTTTCAACAATTTCATCTTCTTGCGGATGCAACTGCTCTTGAAAACGTAATTTTGCCAATGATTTATGCTGGTATTGAGCCAGAGCAAAGATTAGAAAGAGGTAAGAATGCCTTAAAAAAAGTTGGCCTCTCAGAAAGAATGAATAATCGCCCAAACCAATTATCCGGAGGTCAACAACAACGAGTTGCTATTGCGAGGGCTATTATCAACAATCCTGCAATATTATTGGCAGACGAACCTACTGGAGCATTAGATTCAAAAACAACTGAAGATGTATTAGATCTTTTTGACAAACTTCATGAGTCTGGAATAACTATAGTTTTAGTTACGCACGAAGATGAAGTGGCAAATCGCGCAAAAAAAATTGCCAAATTTAAGGATGGAAGAATAGTTGAATTAAAAGTTACTTAAATTCAAAACCTACTAATTATCTTTAGTTGAGTTTCATTTTCAATTCTTAAATTCCCATTCGAATCAATATCTTTAATTTTCCATGTAAGAGGACAATAACCACTTGGTAAAAATCTTTTAGTTAGAAACTTATTTGCAGATTTAATTACATATTCTTTCTTGTTATTACATTCAACTGAATCATGAAAAGCTTTAAGAACTTTAGCTGTCCAATAATTTTGATTAATATTCTTAGTTTGAAGTACTTTTGATAATGAAATACCTTCTGATGGAGTGTAATTTAAAACATTCATACCAAGTCCTATTCTTACATAGATAATTTTCTTTCCCCTTGTTATCACTCTTGGTAAAAATCCAATCAACTTTTTTGAACCAAAAAAAATATCATTTGGCCATTTCAAACAAACATTTATATTCTCTTGTCTAAGCATTTCACATACCTTAACCCCTAAAGACAAATTAAATATTTGACTTGCAAATTTTGTTGAAAATATTGGGTAAGCTGCACTTAACCAAATCCCACCTTTTGGAGAAACCCAAGTTTTTGATTTTTGGCCAATCCCTGAGAACTGTTCTCTTGCGATTATCGCTACTGGCTGGCTTCTCTTTATTTCAGAATATCCAAGTAAGTTTGTTAGCTCATTTTCGGTACTTTTACATTTTATTTTGTAAAGAAGCCTCCAACTTGGATATTGACCCTGAATTCTTTTTAAATAAAAAACTGTCTTAGCTGCAGATCCAATAACTTTCACAAATTCTTTATTAAAACAACGAGCATCTTTTTGAAGATTAGATTAACTTTAGTCTTAATAAGCAAATTTTACAAATTGGACAAAAAATATTTGCAAATAGTGAATAGAAGGAATCCTGATCCATTAAAAAATTGTCTTGATAATTTCAAAAAATCATGGGGTAACTTAGAAAAACTCTCGAAAATCAACGAAAACTGGAAGAACTTAATCGGTTCGGAACTTTTTCAAGAATGCAAACCATTAAATATTGAAAACAAAATACTTACTATTGCAGTAAACCATCCACAGTGGCGCCAAGCTTTGATCTATAACAAGCATAAATTAAAGGAGAGAATCGAGGAAATTGGAATAACTTTGACTGAAATAAAAATAATGCAAAATTATGAAATTAAAAATAAAAACATTAAAGCTGCTAATGCAAAGATAGTTTGGGCAAATCATCCAAGCAGAATCCATCAAAATAATATGTGCATTTGTACTCTCTGTAATGCCCCAACTCCTGAGGGGGAAATCAAAAGATGGGGAAAGTGTTCTTTTTGTTGGAGAAAAATCAACAACTAAATTCTTTATTTAGTTAAAATTAGTATTCCCATTTGTCCCCCCAAAATAGTTCTATACTCAGCTTTTTCAAATCCAACTCCCTTAGCAATATTTATAAGCTCATTTTTTCTTGGAAAATTTCTAATACTTTTTTCAATATATGCGTACTCTGGACCTAAATTAAAAAGCCGCGAAATGGTTACCACAATAAATCTCAAATAAATTTTTTGAAAAATATTGGATAAAGAGTTTTTTGTTGAGTGATTAAAATCTAGGAATCCTGCTCTTCCTTTATCCTTCAAAAGATAAAAAACTTTTTTTATTCCTTCTTCAACATTGTTCAAGTTTCTTAGTCCATATGACATACAAATCCCATCAAAATTTTTTGAATAATCTTTAATTTCTAAAACATCTTTAATTTCCCACTTAATAAATTTATTTTTTTTTAGCTCTGATTTTTTCTTTGCAATATTTAAGATGTCCTCTGCACTATCAATCCCAGTAATTGAGCCCCTTGGACTTACTCTTTCAGAAATTAAAAATGCTAAATCTCCAGTTCCACAGCATAGATCAGCCCAATCTTCACCATTTAAAGGTTCTAATAAATTAACTAATTTTCTTTTCCATAATCTGTGCAGCCCAAAACTTAATAGATTATTTAAAAAGTCATATTTATAAGAAATCTTATTAAATATATTTTTGACTTCGATAGTTTTTGTGAATTTCATTTTTTGGATTTAAAGTGCCTTCTTTTTGGGATAAATTTAAATTTTTATTCATATGGTCTAATTGGAAGATTTTTTTTGAGGAGGTAAGTTTTTATTTCTTTTAAAGTCAGTTTCTTATCATGAAGTAATGATGCCAAAAGTGCTGCTGATGCCATGCCTTTTTTGAAAACATCATAGATATCTTCTAGAGAGCCTGCTCCCCCAGAGGCAATTACTGGGATCTTAACAATATCGGCAACAGATTCTGTTAAATGTAAATCATATCCATTCTGAGTTCCATCACCATCCATTGAAGTAAGCAAAATTTCCCCGGCGCCTAATTCCTCAACTTTCTTCGCCCAACTCAATACATCTATTCCAGTATTTTCTCTCCCTCCCTTTACATATACCTCCCATTGATCAAAACTATTAGCTTTTCTTCTAGCATCAATTGCTATCACAATACATTGAGAACCAAATTCTTGAGAGCTTTTTGAAATCAAAAGAGGATTTCTAACTGCAGAAGAATTCAAACTCACTTTATCCGCTCCAGCCCTTAAAAGGTCATTAATTGAAGAAACAGAATCTATCCCCCCCCCTACTGTAAAAGGGATCTTTACTGATTTTGCTGTCCTAGAGACAAGGTCAACTAATGTATTTCTATTTTCCACACTTGCCCTAATATCCAAAAATACTAATTCATCTGCACCTTCATCAGAATACTTACAAGCCAATTCAACAGGGTCACCTGAGTCTCTCAAGTTAACAAAATTTACACCTTTAACCACTCTGCCATTAGCGATATCTAAACAAGGAATTAAACGAAGAGCTACCATTTTAGTAAAAATTGTCCAAATGCTGTTAATCTTGCATAATAGTTTCCATTTTACCTCTTATGGCTGAAACAAAATTATTACCCAAAATCGGTAGTAAAATTAAAGTTAACATTAACAAAGTAAAAGATAGACTACCAACGAAATTAATTGATCAAATATCCTCTAATCCTAAAGCCATAATTACAGGCTACAAAATGACTGATGGTAGGAGTATTGGAATCACTGCAAAATTTCAGAATGGTTCACAGAACTGGTTTTTCCCAGAAGAAATTGAGAAAGGTTAATGAGTCAAGTGAATGATCCAAAACAACTTTTAGGAATTAAGGGTGCTTCTGAAACATCAAGTATATGGAAACTTCGTATACAGTTAATGAAACCAATAACATGGATTCCTTTGATATGGGGAGTTATTTGTGGAGCTGCTGCGAGTGGGAATTTTCAATGGACATTTAATAATGTTTTAGCCTCACTAGCTTGCATGTTAATGAGTGGGCCACTTCTAGCTGGTTATACTCAAACCATAAATGATTTTTTTGATAAAGAAATTGATGCAATTAATGAGCCAAATAGACCTATTCCTTCTGGCAAAATTTCAATTAAAGAAGTTAAAATACAAATCTGGGTATTACTGATTGCTGGTTTAATTGTTGCTTTTCTATTAGATTTATACGCTGAGCACAACTTCCCTTCAGTCTTACTTTTAGCATTAGGAGGATCTTTTGTTAGTTATATATATTCAGCTCCACCTCTAAAATTAAAACAAAATGGTTGGCTTGGAAATTACGCATTAGGGGCATCTTACATTGCATTGCCTTGGTGGGCAGGGCAAGCTTTATTTGGAAAATTAACTATCATAACTGCCTTACTAACACTTGCTTATAGTCTTTCTGGACTTGGTATTGCTGTTATCAATGATTTCAAAAGCGTTGAAGGAGACTCAAAGCTAGGGTTGAATTCATTACCAGTCGTATTTGGAATTAAAAATGCTAGTAGAATAAGTGCCGGACTAATTGATATTTTTCAATTGGCAATGGTTTTAGTATTAATTTTAATTGGTCAAAATCTGGCATCTGTAATTTTGGTTTTATTAATAATTCCACAAATTACATTTCAAGATATGTGGTTACTAAGAGATCCTCTTAAGTTTGATGTCAAGTATCAAGCCAGTGCCCAACCTTTCCTTATTACTGGAATGCTAGTTACAGCTCTAGCGATAGGTCATAGTTACTTAGTTTCTTAAAGTGCAAAAGATTAAATCCAAATCTTTTGTATTAATAATTCCAATATTACTTTTTTCTGGGATATCTTTTTATATTTATAATCTAATACTTAGTACATTAAAGTTTGATCAATCTAAAGATTTAATTTCAGACACCAAATATTCTTATGTAATATTATCTTCTGACAATAAGATACTAAGCAAATTAAGCCGCAAGTTTGAAATAGATAATGCTCAACACAAAATTCCATTACATTTAAAAAACGCTTTTATATCTTCCGAAGACAAAAGATTTTATAACCATTATGGAATAGATTTCAAAAGCATTTCACGTGCTATTTTTCAAAATATTAGAAGTGGTTATGTTAAGGAGGGAGGGAGCACGATTACTCAACAAGTTGCTAGATTACTTTTTTTAAATAATGATTTAAGTTTCCAAAGAAAAATCAAAGAAATATTTATATCACTCTTACTTGAATTTAAATATGACAAAAATCAAATTCTAAAACTATATCTAAATAATATTTATTTAGGATCAGGAGCATACGGGGTTAACGAAGCTGCTCAAGTTTATTTTGGAAAACTTATTGATGAATTGACTTTATCTGAAATTGCATTAATTGCGGGACTAGCTCCAGCCCCATCAATATATTCACCTTTTCAAAATATAGAATTAGCTATTAAAAATAGAAATAAAGTTCTTGAATCAATGTATCTCGATGGATACATTTCTCTTTCAAATAAGAATAAGGCCATTAAAGAGAAAGTAAATTTAAATTATCAAAAAAATGGCAATTTCTTAAATGATAAGTTACTGATTAATTTTATTCTTGAAGAAACAAATAACAGAATTAAAAATATTAACGATTTTAGGTTTTTAAGAATTAAATCTTCAATTAATAAAGATTGGCAAGAAACTGCACAAAAAATTTCAAAATTTGCAGGGCCCAAAGACATTGAATTTGCATTGTTATCTATTGAATCAAATACAGGACTGATCAGGACTATGGTTACTAGCAAAAATCCATCGGTGAATGAATATAATAGAGTAATTTCATCTGTAAGACCTTTAGGTTCTACTTTTAAAATAATTCCTTACGCAGCCGCGCTAAAGGAAGGGACAAAATTAAGCGATAAATTTGAAGATTTTCCAACTTGTTGGAAAAATTATTGCCCGAAAAATTTTTCAGAAAAATATAGAGGTAAAATATCTTTGATTGAATCATTCAAAAGTTCATCTAATATAGTTCCAATAGCTATAACAAAAGAAATAGGTACAAAAAAAATTATTAATCTAGCTAATGAATTTGGTCTAGGCTATCAACAAAAGATTGAGGAATTTCCATCATTGGCTATAGGCTCCTACGGTGATAGTCTTTTAAACATTACAAATGCATTCTCTGCAATAAACAATAATGGAAAAATTCAAAGCCCTAGTATCCTAGAAAAAATTGAATCATTTAATAATCAATCTATTTGGGAAAACAAATTTATTTCCAAGAAAATATTGAATTTAAAAGTAAATAAAAAAATGAATAAACTTCTTGAGAAATCAGTAAAAGAAGGCACTTCTAAAGCAGCTTTCATAAAAGGAAAGAGAATTTCTGGAAAAACAGGCACATCAGATGGGAATAAAGATCTTTGGTTTATTGGATCCATCGATAACGTTACAACAGGTATTTGGATAGGTTACGATAATAACAAAGAATCTAAATTATCTAGTGGAAATGCAGCTTATTTATGGAAGAGATTTATAGCTGAAATTTATAAAATCCCAATTAAAAAATAAATTATATTTTTAAGTTTTATAAGAAATTACTGCAGAATAAAATCCATCGCCAGGATAGTCTAAGCTAGGCAAAATTTGCTTTTCGCTAACCAATTTTAAACATTTGTTGTTTTCCATAAAGCGTTCAATTAATAGATTATTTTCTTCAGGACAGATAGTACAGGTTGAATAAACTAAAATTCCATCTTTTTTTAAAAGAGGAAAAATACTCTCTAATAGTTTTTCCTGTAATAAAGTTAAGGATTTTATTTTTTCTTTACTTAAAGACCATCTAGAATCTGGATTCCTAGAGAAAGTTCCAATCCCAGAGCATGGGGCATCTATCAAAATTTTATCAAAATAGGATATAAATTTAGGATTCAATTCAATCAACCTCATTGCATCAGCCTTGAGGATATTTACAGACTTTAGATTTAACCTATCTAAATTTGATTGAAGTATTTTCAATCTTTTTGCTGATCTATCTACAGCAAGGATTTCAGCATTATCATTTACTAATTCTGCTAAGTGGGTAGACTTACTTCCTGGAGCTGCGCAAGCATCTAAAATCTTTTCACCTTCTTTTGGATTTAAGAGAGGGGCTATCCACTGTGAAGATCTATCTTGAATAGTCCAAAGTCCATCAATATATCCTGGTAAATTTTTAATTGATCTTGGATTAGATTTTAAAGTAACTCCATAATTTAATTCTTTAATAATTTCAGCATCAATTTTATTTTCATGAAGTACTTTCAAAAATTTATCTAAATCAGTTTTTAGTTGGTTAATTCTTAAATCAATAGAAGGTTTTTTGTTAAATGCCTTAATTATTTTTTCACCCTCGCTATTGCCTACCCATTTAAAAAGATCGTTCACAAGCCACAATGGAAATGATTCAAGATATGAAATTCTTTCTTTTTTATCAGAAGATAGTATCGGAAAAATTTCTTTTTCTAATTTTCTTGATGCATTTCTCAATATCGCATTTACAGTTCCTGCTAAACCATCTAAATCTGTTTTTTTGGCTACTTCTACAGTAGTGGAGATAGCTGCAGGAAATGGAATTTTATCCATTTTCAGTAGTTGATATAAACCTATATGTAGAAGCCATCTTAATTTTGGAGGCTGCTTTTTATGTGAAATTTTTGATGTATGATCGGCCCAAAGATCAAGAAATTTTCTATACCTAATACATCCAAAAGATAATTCTGTAATAAAAGCAATATCAAGAGGATTAAATTGATAATTCCTTAAAACCTTTTCAAGGGCATGATCAGAAAAATCACCATAACTAACTTTTAATAAAATTTCCCAAGCTGCTTTTCTTTGTAAATATCCTATACTCAAAATTAAATTTATTTTTAAAGATAACTTTAATATACAAAAAATTCAAAAAATTAAACTACTTTTTCAATTGAAGAATTTAACCAAATAACGCCTAATATTGAAATAAGTGTAAGATTAAATCCTAAAAAAATAAAGATGTTTAAAGAATGAATTCTTTCCTTCAAAAAAAATTTTTTCTCTTCTTGATATTTCATTAATAAAATAAAAACTTCATCAGTTATTCAAACGACAACCTATATTGATAGATCCTGCATCAAGCATTCTTCCTAATTTAATTGCTATAGATTCCTCCAACCTTGTGAAATTAGATTGATGGGTAGTTATCCAATCTAATTCAGAAAAAGTGATAATTCCAGTCAAATTAGTTTTCAAAAAAAGTGCTCCAATTTCCATTAGCTAAATCTTATTTTTATCAAGGTAACATCAGTCTGTAATATTTCGTAATAATATAATATTCTTTTAATTTTTCAAAAAAACTTTAGGTTACTACTCTTAAATTATTGAATATCTCTTAAAAATTTATCAGCCGTTTTTAAGTGATTATTTAATTTTTCCTCTGACATTTTATCTAGATTTCTCGTTAACATTGCCAGACGATATTGCTTTCTAAAAAAGCTTTCATAATCTTTAATAAATTTCCAAAATAAGCCATCCCATATTTCACACCATGGACCACTTTTAAAATTAGACATTTTTTTTACATAATTAGAGCTTGATATATATGGTTTTGTTGAAAAGATACCTCCATCACTAAACTGACTCATTCCGTAAACATTTGGGACCATAACCCAATCATAGGAATCAATAAACATTTCCATAAACCATTTATAAACTTGATTGGGGTGAACTCTACATAGAAGCATGAAGTTACCAATAATCATTAACCTTTCAATATGGTGACAATAACCATATTTAATAATATTTTTTATAACAACGTCTACTGGTTC
Source organism: Prochlorococcus sp. AG-418-G23 (assembly GCA_003214195.1). Classification (GTDB taxonomy): domain Bacteria; phylum Cyanobacteriota; class Cyanobacteriia; order PCC-6307; family Cyanobiaceae; genus Prochlorococcus_A. The sequence goes on along the minus strand of QCLY01000023.1, from coordinate 5,876 downwards.
AATTCCTGTATTTCCTTTATAAAAAGATTCTGGAATTTGCTTATCTTCAAAATTCCAAAAATTACTATTTCGCATCTTTGTTCCATACTTTTTATAGACGAGGCAAATAAATTCTCTCCATCCAATAATTTGTCGAATAAATCCCTCTAAAGAGTTAATAGGAACATTATTATTTTTTGCAAAAAGTAATGCTTTGTTTACTACTACATCTGGAGTTAATAAGCCACTATTTAAAAGGGGTGAAAGTAAACTATGCCATAAAAAAGAATTTTCTCTAGAAATAGCATCCTCATAATCTCCAAATAAGAAAAATCTATGTTTAAAAAAATGATTTAACCATTCATCTGCCTCATCAAAATTAGTTGGATATATAAAGTTATTACTTTCTCCAATAAACTCAATATCAAAATTAGCTAATGATCTTTCTGCATTAACAACAAATTTATTTTTTTGTAATTTAATTGGATCAGGAATGTTTATTTCTTTTGGTAATTTTTTTCTGTTCATTTCATCGAAGCTCCATTTACCACCTTCAGGTGTATCATCGGGATTAACTAATATCTTTTGGCTCTTTCTTTGATTCTCATAAAATCTACCCATGAGTGGTTTTTTTGTATTTGATGCAAATAACTCTTTTAAATCTTCACTACTCATAAACATAGGAGAAGGAAAAATATTTAAAGCTAAATTATTACTTTCAACAAAATTATTAATCCTCTTCATTATTAAAAAATCATGAGGGTCAATAAGGTTTATTTTCTGATATTTATCTTTAATAAATTCAGATAAGTAGTCAACTGTAGAAATATTATTCTTGTTTTGGATATACAAAACTTTAAAGCCAGATATTTCTAAAAATTTTTTATAAGTGAGCATAGATGCTCTGTGAAAAACTAACTTGTTTTTATGGTTAATTAATTTATGAAATTTATCATTTCCAAAAAATAATGAGTCTTCCAAAATCAAAATTTCACAATTTATTCTTAAGATTGGGCTTTCTCTAAAAAGTTGATTCGGGAAAATAATTGATACTTGTTTCATCTTTGCGACTTCCTGATACTGCATCTTTTTGAACAATAGATAACATCATCCCAACAGTTTTTCCATTTTTTACGCCACTCGAATGGTCTATTGCAAACAGGACAAGTTTTAGTAGAAAGATTTTTCAAAATTTATAATTTTCTTTTATGAGTAGATTTAAATCTAGTTGAATCTTTAAGCGCCATATGTTTTGTATTTCTTCCTGAAACTCTCTTTCTCCAGACTTTGAAGGATTTGGGTTTAAGATTTTGACGCATAATTTTTATCGCATCTTCCTCTTTTAAACCAAATTGATACTCGATAGCTTCAAAGGGGGTTCTATCTTCCCAACACATTTCTATTATTCTGTCTATATCAATACTTTCCATGTTTATTGTTCACATTGTGAGGTACAAAGTTTTTCAATATCGAATCTACCTGTAATTTGAAGTCTATATTTTGCCCAATATCTGTATACCAGTCTTAATATGGGGGATAAGAATTTAATCTTCAAGGGATAATAAACCCAACCTAAACCAACTAATTCATAAGAATATGCAAGTACATCTAGTCCCCTAATAATTTCACCATTTTCCATAATCCCATGCAGATTTGACATGGCTTCTGAATATGAGATGTCATTAAAAAGACTTTGATCATAATCCTTACTATTAATATCTATAAATGCAATTTGATTTAGGGTGTCTCTCTTTTTTAAAAAATTTGTTTCCCTCAAACAAAGTGGACAACCACCATCGAACAAAAAGGTTAATTTAATTTTCATATTTTTATTCAAATATAGAAATTAAATAACTTTTTTGTGGGATAAAAAATTTTTTTTAGATTACAAGTTTTATAAAGCCTTAATAATTGCCAGTTCTAATTTAGTAAAATTACATTATCTTGTTAATTAATAAGCCATTGATTAAGGGATACATCAATGGTTTACAACTATTTATTATCAGTCATCAAAAAGATGAACTCCTTCTCCTATGTCAGGAGTAAATTTACAATATTTTTCAAAAACAAGTCCAACACCTCTCATTTTTTCCCCTAATTCATCGTTAAATTTTTTCCATTCTTCCGATTCACGCTCAGGTAAATCCCACCCTTGTTTTTCTACCATACTTGTTATTACAGTATAGTCCCACTCTATGTATGCCATTAAGTTAATTCAAACTACCAAAATATTATAAACCAAGAAATTTAATAGGTAATCAATATTTTTTGAATATAATTTAATAAAAAGTGTAAAAAATTATAAATGTCAATTTTGCCAAGAAGATTTGACCGAATCAAAAGTGTTTTAGATTGTAGAATGAAAAACTTAACTGTATTAGTTGAGGATGTCAATAAACCGCATAATTTATCTGCGATATTAAGGACATGTGATGCAGCAGGAGTTTTCGAAGCAAATTTTATTAGCAAAAAGAATGCCGTTAAGACTTTTAATAGCACTGCTCAAGGAAGCCAAAAATGGGTAAAACTGAATAATCATGAAAACATTATCACGGCAATATCTGATTTAAAGAATAAAGGTTTTAAATTATATGGAACGACTCTTAAAAGTAAATCAGTAGATTATAGAAATTTTGATTACACTCAAAATACATGTTTTGTTTTAGGTGCAGAGAAATGGGGACTAAGTAATGAACTTATATCAATGGTAGATCGATCAATTTTTATACCCATGAGAGGTATGGTTCAATCTCTGAATGTTTCAGTTGCTGCTTCCATATTATTATTTGAAGCTATTCGCCAAAGAAAAAATAAAGGTATATTGCCCGCTAATGGAGAAGGTTTAAATATAGATGAATATCAAAAAACACTTTTTGAATGGTGTTACCCAGAATTAGCTGCGATGTATAAAAAATCAGCTAAAAAATATCCAAAGTTGAATGATCAAGGAGAATTCGCCCCTATTACAGATAACTAAATTTATTAAGAATTTTGACTGTCAAAGATTTCTTCAAGATCCTCTCCTATAAAAGAAAGACCTAAAACTAAAAAAAACATTGCCAAACCTGGGAACAAAGCAGTCCACCATATACCTGTAGGTAAAGCGGCAAGAGCAAGATTTAAATCACTTCCCCACTCTGGGACATCTGCAGGGACACCAAGTCCTAAAAATCCTAAACTTCCTAATACCAAGACAGCATCAGCAGCATTTAAGGTAAGCAGAATAGGCAAAGGTGTTATTACATTTGGGAGAATATACTTAAAGATAATTGTTTTGACATCAGCCCCTGAAACTTGAGCTGCCTCAACATAAGTTTCGGATTTAACCAAAATTGTCTGATTTCTGATTAATCTAAAATATTGAGGAGAGTAAACAATACACAATGCCAAAGCTGCGTTGAGGATACCCTTACCCAATACAAAAGCCACAACAACTGAGAGCAAAATTACAGGTATTGAAAAAATAGTATCCATTATTAGTGATAAGCATTTATCAAAAAAACCACCAAAATATCCACTTAATAATCCCAATGGCAAACCCAGACTTAATGAAAAAAGAATAGCTAAGAATACAACTTCTATCGCTAAGGAAGATCCTTGCAAAGTTCTTAAGCAAACATCTCTTCCTAATCTATCTGTGCCACAGAAATGATTAAGCGAAGGAGGGGCGAAGATATCATTGCTTAACATTGAAAATGAATACCCAAAAAAATTATTGGCCTCTAAAAATTTCATTATTAAAACAACAAGAAGATAAAAAAGTACAATTAGAAATCCAGCTTTTCTTATATTTGCCCCAACACGATTAAATGAGTTAATATCCAAAATTTTTTTTTACAAATATGACTGAAATATACCTAATTCTTTTAAAAATAAATAGCCATGCATTTTAAATTTAAAAAAATTACTGATTTAATTTCAGGACTGCCATAAAAGCTTCTTGAGGGACTTCAACTTTGCCCATTGCCTTCATCCTCTTTTTACCTTTGGCTTGTTTCTTTAAAAGTTTCTTTTTCCTAGAAATATCTCCTCCATAACATTTAGACAAGACATCTTTTCGCAATGCACTGATACTTTCACTTGCAATAATCCTGCTACCGATTGATGCTTGAATAGGTATTTTAAATTGTTGTTTTGGAATTAGTTCTTTTAATTTCTCAACTAAACTTCTGCCAATTCCATAAGCCTTATCTTTATGAACAATAGAAGTTAATGGATCTGCTCTTTCTGAATTTATTAGAACATCTAATCTAACAAGGTCATTCTTTCTATAGCCAATCAAATGATATTCCATTGATGCATAACCTTGGGTCCTACTTTTCATTTGATCAAAGAAATCTGTAACTACTTCTGCTAATGGAATTTCATAAATCAAAGTAACTCGATCAGTTGTTATATATTTCATATCTATAAATACTCCCCTTCTTTCCTGACATAAACCCATTAGTGTTCCATTAAATTCATTAGGAGCATAAATTTCCATTTTCACATAAGGCTCTTCTATTGATTCTCTAAGTTGTGGATCAGGAATTGTAGAAGGATTATCAATAAAGATATGTTCCTGCTGATTTAAATTAACCTTATAGATAACTGATGGTGCAGTTACGATTAGATCCAAATCATATTCTCTTTCTAATCTTTCTTGAACAATCTCCATATGAAGAAGTCCTAGGAATCCACACCTAAATCCGAAGCCCATTGCGCTACTAGTTTCGGGCTCATATTTTAATGCTGCATCAGATAATTGTAATTTTTCAAGAGATACTCTTAAATCTGGGAATTGATCAGCATCAGTCGGGAATAAGCCACAAAAAACCATAGGATTTGCTGTCTTATAACCAGGCAAAGGATCATTGGCTGGTGCATTTAAAAGAGTAATCGTATCTCCCACTCTTGCATCAGCAACTGATTTTATAGAAGCAGCTAAATAACCAACTTCTCCTGCATGTAATTCATCAACTTGCTGCTGATCAGGAGCCATTATTCCTATCTCATCTAGTTCATAATTTTTTTTACTCGCCATTAATAATATCTTTTCTCTTTTATTGAGAGACCCGGATATAACCCTGAAATAAACAATAACTCCTCTGTAGGGGTCATAATAAGAATCAAAAATGAGTGCCTTTGTAGGAAGTTTAATTTCATCTTGAGGAGGAGGTACTCTTCTAACGATTGCTTCCAAAATATCTTTAATGCCGACACCAGTTTTTGCCGAACAATTTATTGCATTAGATGTATCAAGTCCAATTATTTCCTCAATTTCTTGTTTTATTTTTTCAGCATCAGCACCTGGCAAATCAACTTTATTTAAAACAGGAATTATTTCAAGATTATTTTCTAAGGCAAGATAAACATTAGCTAAGGTTTGAGCTTCTACTCCTTGACTTGCATCTACAACGAGTAGAGCGCCTTCACAAGCTTGAAGAGATCTACTAACCTCATAAGAGAAATCAACATGCCCTGGAGTATCTATTAAGTTCAAAACATATTCTTGAGAATCGTCAGCTTTATATTTCATCCTAGCGGCCTGTAACTTGATAGTAATTCCTCTTTCTCTTTCAAGATCCATACTGTCCAAAAATTGTTCTTGCATATCCCTTTGCTGCACAGTACCTGTATCTTGGAGCAACCTATCTGCAAGTGTAGATTTACCATGATCAATATGAGCTATTATGCAGAAATTTCTAATTTTTGAAACCGATATATCAGTCATATAGAAAGAAAATTCTCCTCTTATTACATCTTGAACAATACTAGCTAATTAGATTTATGGATGGAAACCAAAAATGGAATTATTTCTTATTTTAATATCTTTTATAAAGGTACTGTAATTTTCAGAGACTGATATTTCTGGATAAATTAAGTCATTTATTTTTTTCTGAAGATTATGCTTATCG
>QCLY01000022.1 GCA_003214195.1 Prochlorococcus sp. AG-418-G23 | reverse complement strand
GTCCGAAGTGAGACATGATTCTGCTTGGTGGGTTAATAGTCAATCTCTACAAACTTTATTAGTCGTATTTTGTAATGGGGAAGAATATTCCAAAGATACTTCCTTCTTACCTTTAATAGCAAAGGAAGTATATGAATTTAATAAGACATATATGATTGACGATTAAAGAGTATCGTCTATGAAATTAGAGTCTAATTTGTCGGTATAGGCTTCATAAGGTAGCATCAAAATTTCTACACAATCTAAATCATTCGTAATCCATTCTCTATATTCTGCTAACAAACTTTTTCTATCATCATCATTTAATTCATAAATACGCAATGCTGTATCTTTAATATTTTCTTTAATTAAATTTTCAATTTCAGTCTTCCTCATTTTACGTTAATTCTCCTTCCAAAATCACTCTTCTTATTGTTGATAATGCAATTCCTGTTTGTGATCTGATTGATCTATATGAATATCCCTCATTTCGCAATCTGATTACTAAAGATTCTTTTAAAGGACTGATTTTAGGCCTTCCTCCCAGATTATTTCCAGATAATTTTCTGCGTAAAAGTTGTTCTCTTTTTCTTTCACCTAAACTTTTGTCTTCTAGATTATCTAATTCATATAAAATCTTAAAAATTGAAGAATTCTCTTTGGGGGATTCATTAGCCGCAAAAAAACCAGTCAAAGTTCGCAATTTAATATCTTTATTCATAAGTTTATTTATTGTGATCAAACATTCTTTTTTATTTTTAAATGCTCGATCAAGCTGAGTTATTATTAATTGATCACCTTTAGTTAAGTAATTTATAGCTTTATTGAGTTGAGGTTTAACTTCTGCATCTAAACTTATAAATTCTGAGAAAACTAAACTGCAACCTTCTTGCTTTAAATTTTTTATTTGCTCTTCTAAATTTTCAAATTCATTATGGGTAGCTCTAGCATAACCTATTGCTTTAGAGCTTTTATTTTTTTCAGATAGTAAAATACGTTTTCTTTTAAATTTAAAAGTCAATGTTTTATTACATATATTTTTTACTGTATCAATTAAATAGAAAAAAAACATTTTTTAGTACAAAAAGATTTATAATATAACTAAATAAAATTAGTTTATCGTGCGATTAAAAAGTACTGTTTACTGTACTAAAAATAACGTTCTATATTCTGTTCTAGTTTAGGTTGATGAAACAAAAATATAGTGTAACTTTTAATTTGAATCAGGATCTTTCAAATTGTCGATGGATTAATTAAATTCATTTATTTTTTGACCTCTATTTATTAGTCTTTATTTTTGAAATTATTAATAGTTAATTCAAAATGTTTTTAGTAAAATATATTTAGGCTAGAAAAAATTAATTTGACTAATAATTCTAATAGGTTAATTTCAAAACCTGATTGGTTAAGAGTAAAAGCTCCGCAAGTCGAGAGAGTTGGGAATACTGCAAACTTGTTAAATGATTTAAATCTCAATACTGTATGTCAAGAAGCGAGTTGTCCAAATATTGGTGAATGTTTTGCAAGTGGAACTGCCACTTTCCTAATAATGGGTCCTGGCTGTACTAGGGCATGTCCATATTGCGATATTGATTTTGATAGATCTAAAAGAGAATTAGATCCAACAGAACCATATCGTTTAGCCGAAGCTGTTTATAGAATGCAACTTAAACATGTTGTAATCACATCAGTTAATAGAGATGATCTTGATGATGGTGGTGCATCTCAATTTTTTGAATGCGTTTATCAAGTAAGAAAAAAATCTCCTGAAACTACTATTGAGCTTTTAATACCTGATCTTTGCGGCAACTGGAAAGCGCTTGAAAAAGTTCTTGATTCAAATCCAAACGTTTTAAACCATAATATTGAGACTGTGTCTTCGCTATATAAAAAAGTAAGACCTCAGGGTAAATATGATAGAACTCTTGAGTTGCTTAATAGGACCAGAGAATATTCTCCCAAAGTTTATATAAAGTCAGGCTTTATGCTTGGTTTAGGGGAAAAAGATGAAGAGGTCTTAAGTCTTCTTAAGGATTTAAAAAGTAATTTTGTTGATATTGTTACTATTGGCCAATACTTATCTCCTGGCCCTAATCATTTACCTGTTCAAAGATTTGTAAGTCCCTCAAAATTTAATTATTATAAAATTTTCGGGGAAAAAGATTTGGACTTTATGCAAGTAGTTAGTTCTCCTTTAACTCGTAGCAGTTATCATGCTGAAGAGATTCAAAAACTTATGAAAAAGTATCCAAGATAGTCATTTTTATTTATTTAAATCTACCCACTCATTTAATTTCCATTCAACTAGATCATTTTTAATCATTGGATCACTCTTAATAATTTTTAGTGCATTTTTATAGTTATTCATCTCAAGAATAAGTAAACCTCCATCACCTGGTTTCTTTAACTCATTTACTAAATAACCACTTTTTATATTAATCCCCTCTTTTTTTAATTTTTTTATCCAATCAATATGTTCGTTAATTATTTTTTGTTTAAAATCATGATTGATTAAGTATTCTTTTTTTATAATTTCAGTTTTTACAAAGAAAGGCATTTACATTTTCTTTATACCAAGCATTTCTTCTTCGCTAGGAGGAACTATTAATTTGAAAGTACTCTTGTAATAAGACCAATTTTCAGTGATTTTGGCAGCCTTTAAGCTATTTGTTTCTGCTTGATATTCTCTAATAATTTCCAATAGGATATCTTCCTGCTTTGATGTAGTTATGTTATGAATGCTAACTATTTCTTTATTAACTTTATTACTCAAATCATTATTCTCATCGATAATAAAAGCTATTCCACCAGTCATGCCCGCACCAATATTCCTTCCTGTGGAACCTAGAATAACTACTTTCCCACCAGTCATGTATTCACAACAATGATCACCTGCTCCTTCTGTCACCGCTGTAGCACCACTATTTCTGACTGCAAATCTTTCGCCCGATTTTCCTAATGCAAATAATTTCCCACCTGTTGCTCCGTAAAGACAGGTGTTTCCTAAAATGACCTGTTCGGAAGAAGTTCTATCTATTTTTGGTGGAATTATTGTAAGTATTCCTCCATTCATTCCTTTACAAACATAATCATTAGCCTCTCCGATTAATTGAACATTCATTCCCTTCAATAAAAAGGCACCAAAGCTTTGACCTGCATATCCTTTGAAATTTAAGTTCAGTTCGCCATTGAAGCCAGTGTTGCCATGAAGTTCTGCGATTTCGCCTGATATTTTCGCACAAACACTTCTATCTGTATTTTTTATCTCAATTTCTTTGGTTAATATTTCGTGATTTTTAATTGAATTTATAAATTTAGTATCAGACAAAAACTCGTCTTCTAATACAGAACCATTACTATGGGCATTCTTTGAATGTTTTAACCATGATCTATCAGTGGTTGAGTGTTTATTTACTAAAGAAGAAAGATCAATATTAGAAGTTTTTGGAAGATCGATATTTCTTTCAGAAAGAAATTCTTGATTACCAATCAGTTCTTCCATATTAGAAACACCGATACTACTCATTATCTGTCTTACTTCTTCAGCAATATACAAGAAAAAATTGACAACATTTTCTGGAATACCTTTAAATCTTTTTCGTAATTCTTCTTTTTGAGTGGCAACTCCAACAGGACACTTGTTTGTATGACAAACTCGTGCCATAATGCATCCTTCAGCAATCATCGCTACAGAGCCAAAACCATATTCTTCGGCACCTAGTAAAGCTGCAATAACTACATCCCAACCTGTTTTAAGACCTCCATCAGTTCTCAAAATTACTCTTTCACGTAGGTTGTTCTCTAAGAGAGATTTATGAACCTCAGCAACACCTAGTTCCCATGGTAAACCTGCATGTTTAATAGAACTTAGGGGTGAAGCACCTGTACCTCCGTCATGGCCTGATATTTGAATTACATCTGCATTTGCTTTGCTTACTCCAGCAGCAATAGTGCCTATACCAATTTCAGAAACGAGTTTAACGCTTACTTTCGCTTTTGGATGAACTTGGTGTAAGTCATGGATAAGTTGAGCTAAATCTTCAATTGAATAAATATCATGATGCGGGGGAGGAGATATTAAAGCTACTCCAGGTTTACTATTTCTTAGTTTTGCAATGTAAGAATCAACTTTTGGACCAGGCAATTGTCCCCCTTCTCCGGGTTTTGCACCTTGAGCCATTTTAATTTCGAGTTGTTTACCACTTCTTAGATATTCAGGTGTAACTCCAAATCTTCCTGATGCTATTTGTTTAATTGCTGAGCATGCGGTGTCTCCATTTTCAAGACCTTTAATAAATGGCAACGTCGCTGATTGAGTATTTTCATCGATATCATTTAAAACATTAAAACGAGCTGGATCTTCTCCCCCTTCTCCACTATTACTTTTTCCACCAATTCTATTCATTGCAACTGCTAAAACTTCATGCGCTTCTCTGGATAAAGCACCTAAACTCATTCCTCCAGTACAGAACCTTTTGCAAATTGATTCAACACTTTCAACTTCCTCTAATGGAATACTTTTTCTTTGTGAATTAATTGTTAGTAAATCTCTTAGAGATGTTGTTGGTCTATTACTAATAAGTTTTTTGTAAGTTTCAAAATGATCGTATCCTGGTCCTTGTTTTACTGCTGAATGTAAAAGTTTGGACATCTCAGGATTATTAGAGTGATATTCTCCATTATTTCTAAATTGTACAAATCCTAAAAATTCTAATTTCTTTAAATCGATCTCTGGAAAGGCTTTCGTATGTATTGAAAGTGTTTCATTAGTTAATTCTTTTAATGTTATGCCAGCGATACGGCTTGTTGTACCATTAAATGCAATATTTATTAAGTCAGAACCAAGTCCTACAGCTTCAAAAATTTGTGCAGCATGGTAACTAGATAAAAGTGAGATGCCTATTTTTGAAAGAATTTTTCTTAAACCGTCTTCTAGAGCTTTTTTAATATTTTCTTGAACATCATTTATTGATAATGGATTTATTTTTTTGCTATCAATAAGTTTTTGTGTTTTTGGATGTTTTAACCAGTGTCTACCTGCTTCGAAGGTCAACCAGGGGCAAACTGCGCTTGCACCATAACCAATCAAGCAAGCAAGATGATGTGTACTCCAACATTGACCTGTTTCAATAATTAGAGAGGCTTTTAGCCTGATTTCTTTTTTAAGAAGGTAATGATGAATTGCACCAACTGCAAGTAAAGGGGGAATAAAAGTCTTTGTAGGATTAATTCCCTTATCAGAAATAATAATTAAAGAGCAACCTTCATTTATTGAGAGCTCACTCTGTTTACAAATTGCTTTTAATTGGTTCTCTAAGCCTTGAACACCTTCCTCAATATCAAACAAACTTGAAATTGTTTGAGATTTGATTTTTGATTTTTTAATGGAAATGAGTTCTTCCTCATTGATTATTGGACTTTTTAAATGAATACATGGTTTAGGATCTTTAATTTCAAATGGTGTGGATCTTTCTCCAAGATGCATCTCTAAACTCATTACCAGTTTTTCTCTTAATGGATCAATGGGAGGATTTGTAACTTGTGCAAATCTTTGCTTGAAATAGTCATATAAAATATGTGGCTTTGAAGAAAGCACTGCTAATGGAATATCGTCGCCCATGCAATAGGTAGGCTCTTTAGCTAATGAAGCCATTGAATCCAAGATAAGATCGTTATCTTCTGCTGAAAAACCGTACGCAGTTTGTTGTTGTAATAGCTCAAGGTCTTTTAGTTTGCAGTCTTTAAACCAGTCACTATTATCAATTTTGATAGTTCTATTACTCAGTAAGTTTTTGTAAGCATGCCTTTGCGCGGCTTCAGATTTAACCTCCCAATTTCTGAGGATTCTATTTTGATGAAAATCAACCGCCAACATTTGTCCAGGTCCTAATCGACCTTTTTCTATTACTCTTTCCTCTTCAAGATCTACTACTCCTGTTTCGGAACCCATTATTACAAAACCATCATTTGTAATTGAATATCTTGCAGGTCTAAGACCATTTCTATCAAGTGTTGCTCCAACAAAATCACCATCTGCAAATACAATAAGAGCAGGTCCATCCCAAGCTTCTTGTAGGCTCGCAGAATATTCATAAAACGCTTTTATATCCTCTCTTTGTTCAAGTTCTGGTTGATCTCTAAATGCTTCAGGAACAAGTTTTAATAATGAGTCAGTGATGGGCTGACCTGAACGAATGTTGATTTCAAGAGTTGCATCAAGATTTGATGAATCACTTTTATTTATATCTACAATCGGCTTAATTTCACTAGATAAATCTCCCCAAAATTCATCTATGTGAGTCTCTGAAGCTTTAGCCCAGTTAATATTTCCTAAAAGAGTATTTATTTCGCCGTTATGACCTAAAAATCTCATAGGTTGAGCAAGCGGCCATTTTGGAAGTGTATTAGTACTAAACCTCCTATGATAGACAGAAAATGAGACTTTAAAACTCTCTTCTTTTAGATCTTGATAAAACTCAGATAATATTTCTGAACGAACCATACCTTTGTATACAACTGTTTGAGAACTTAGTGAGGCAAAATAAAATTCACAATCTCCAACGTGGTTTTTAAAAGTTTCCCTTATTTTTTTTTCAATTCTTTTCCTTAATTGAAATAAAACCCTTTCAATATCCTGATTATTTTTTTTATCGACATATAGAATCCACTGGCTTATGAATGGGGCATTTGCTTTAGCTAAAGGACCTAAGACTTCATTATTAACGGGTACCTTTCTCCAGGATGTTTTGTTTATTTTTAATTTTCCTGCCTCCTCATCACATATTGATTTACATTCTTCAATTTTCTCTTTTTTATTAGGCATAAAAACCATACCTAAACCTCTATCAAAATCTTTTTCATTTTTAAGTTTCATTTTTTCATCTAAGTATTTCCATGGAATTGAACATAAAATGCCTGCTCCATCTCCTGAGTCACTATCACCTCCACAACCTCCTCTATGCTCCATACAGTTAAGCCCTTTCAGAGATTGTTTAAGGATCCAGTTGCTTTCTAAACCTTTAATATTTGCTATGAAACCAACTCCGCACGCATCTTTCTCACCAATTATTCCATTTGGGGAATAACTATCTTGATATGGACCAACAATTCTTTTGATACTCTCTCCCATAGATTATTAAATTCTATTTGGTTATTTATATATTTCTATTATAAAAATAAATATGAAAATAAATCTAAAAATAATGAATATTTACCAAAGAATTTTAATTTCACAAATTTTTAAAAAAATATCATTAAAAACTTTTAGTTGGTGCTCGTAAAAGGTTATGATAATAGAATGTTTATTTTTTCAAAATATAATAGATGCCTACCATCTCACAATTAATAGGTTCAGAAAGAAAACGTCTGACTAGGAAAACAAAATCTCCTGCGTTAAAAGCTTGCCCTGAAAGAAGAGGGGTATGCACGAGAGTTTACACATCAACACCTAAAAAACCTAATTCAGCTTTAAGAAAAGTCGCAAGGGTAAGATTAACTTCTGGTTTCGAGGTAACGGCTTATATTCCTGGCATTGGACATAATTTGCAAGAACACTCAGTAGTGCTACTTAGGGGTGGAAGAGTTAAGGACTTGCCAGGAGTTAGATATCATATAATTAGAGGAACTTTAGATACAGCTGGAGTCAAAGATAGACGTCAATCCAGATCTAAGTATGGAGCAAAAGCTCCAAAAGATTAATTTGTAAACATCACTTTTTAAAAACATGTCACGTCGTAATGCAGCAGTAAAAAGACCAGTTCTTCCAGATCCTCAATTTAATAGTCGTCTTGCTTCAATGATGATTTCTCGATTGATGAAACATGGCAAAAAATCTACGGCTCAAAGAATATTGTCTGATGCTTTTTCTTTAATTAGCGAGAGAACGGGTGGTAATGCAGTTGAATTGTTTGAAACAGCAGTAAAAAATGCTACTCCTCTTGTTGAGGTTCGAGCTAGAAGAGTTGGTGGTGCAACATATCAAGTACCTATGGAAGTTCGCCAAGAGAGGGGTACAGCCATGGCATTAAGATGGCTTGTTACATTCTCACGGGCAAGGAATGGCAAAAGTATGTCCCAAAAACTTGCTGGTGAGTTGATGGATGCAGCAAATGAAACTGGTAGTGCTGTTAAAAAGAGGGAAGACACTCATAAAATGGCTGAAGCTAACAAAGCTTTTGCACATTACAGATATTAATTTCATCAAAAAGGTACTTAAGTAGTTTATTATTATTAAAGTTTACTTTTAGGGTGAACTATACTTATCAAAAATTATTTTATTTGGAGCTTTTAAATTGGCACGCGACTTTCCCCTAGAACGAGTAAGGAACATAGGTATAGCCGCTCATATTGATGCAGGGAAGACTACTACTACTGAAAGAATTTTGTTTTATTCAGGTGTTGTTCACAAGATAGGAGAAGTTCATGATGGTGCTGCCGTTACTGATTGGATGGCTCAAGAACGAGAAAGAGGAATAACTATTACTGCTGCTGCTATATCTACTAGTTGGCAAGATCACAGGATTAATATTATTGATACTCCTGGGCACGTTGATTTTACAATTGAAGTTGAAAGGTCAATGAGAGTTTTGGATGGAGTCATAGCTGTATTTTGCGCAGTTGGTGGAGTTCAGCCTCAATCTGAAACAGTATGGCGTCAAGCAGATAGATACTCGGTCCCAAGAATGGTTTTTGTTAATAAGATGGACAGGACTGGTGCAGATTTTCTAAAAGTTAATAAACAAATTAAAGATCGACTAAAGGCAAATGCACTTCCAATTCAGCTACCTATTGGAGCTGAAGGTGATCTCACAGGTATTATTGATTTAGTGGCAAACAAAGCATATCTCTATAAAAATGACTTGGGTACTGATATTGAAGAGTCACCAATTCCCTCTGAAATGGAGGAGGAAGCTGCTGAATGGAGATATAAGTTGATGGAAAGTGTTGCAGAAAATGATGAAGAGTTAATAGAAATTTTTCTCGAAACAGGAGAGTTATCTGAGCAACAACTTAAAAAAGGTATAAGAGAAGGGGTTTTAAAACATGGATTGGTTCCAGTATTGTGTGGATCAGCTTTTAAAAATAAAGGAGTCCAACTTGTTTTAGATGCCGTTGTTGATTACTTGCCAGCACCAGTTGACGTAAAACCAATACAAGGAGTTTTACCAAGTGGTAAAGAAGACATAAGACCTTCGGATGACAATGCACCTTTCAGTGCACTAGCTTTTAAAGTTATGTCTGACCCTTATGGAAAATTAACCTTTGTAAGGATGTATTCGGGTGTTCTTTCAAAGGGAAGTTATGTTATGAATTCTACTAAAGATGCAAAAGAGAGAATTTCTAGATTAGTTATTTTAAAGGCTGATGAAAGAGAGGAGGTTGATGAATTAAGGGCTGGAGATTTAGGCGCTGTTTTAGGGCTTAAAAACACAACAACTGGAGACACTTTGTGTAATACAGAAGATCCTATAGTTCTGGAGACATTGTTTATTCCTGAACCAGTTATCTCAGTAGCTGTTGAGCCAAAAACCAAAGGGGATATGGAAAAATTATCAAAAGCCCTGACTGCTTTGTCTGAAGAGGATCCAACCTTTAGGGTAAGTACTGATCCTGAGACAAATCAAACTGTTATTGCTGGGATGGGTGAACTCCACTTAGAAATCCTTGTTGATAGAATGTTAAGAGAATTTAAAGTTGAAGCTAATATTGGAGCACCTCAGGTTTCTTACAGAGAGACCATTAGGTCTAGTTCAAAAGGTGAAGGTAAATACGCAAGACAAACTGGAGGTAAAGGCCAATATGGCCATGTAATAATTGAAATGGAACCTGCTGAAGTCGGTAAAGGGTTTGAATTTGTTAACAAAATTGTCGGAGGATCTGTACCAAAAGAGTACATTGGACCTGCATCTAATGGAATGAAAGAAACCTGTGAATCTGGTGTTCTTGCAGGTTATCCACTCATTGATGTAAAAGTAACACTAGTCGATGGTTCATTCCACGATGTAGACTCATCTGAAATGGCCTTCAAAATTGCAGGTTCCATGGCTTTTAAAGACGGGGTTAAAAAATGCAATCCTGTCCTCTTAGAGCCTATGATGAAAGTTGAGGTCGAAAGTCCCGATGACTTTCTTGGATCTGTAATTGGTGATCTTTCTTCTAGAAGGGGTCAAGTAGAAGGACAATCTGTTGATGATGGATTGTCTAAGGTACAGGCCAAAGTGCCATTAGCCGAAATGTTCGGCTATGCCACTCAACTCCGATCAATGACTCAAGGTCGGGGTATATTTTCAATGGAGTTCGCAAATTATGAGGAAGTTCCTCGTAACGTTGCTGAAGCTATCATTTCCAAGAATCAGGGCAACTCCTGATCTCTAAACTAAAACACTCTTAAACCCTCGATTCTTTAATTCAAAATGGCTCGCGAGAAGTTCGAAAGGAACAAACCACATGTCAACATCGGTACTATTGGCCACGTTGATCATGGAAAAACAACACTAACAGCTGCTATTACAAATGTATTAGCCAAAAAAGGTCAAGCTCAAGCTCAAGACTACGGAGACATTGATGGTGCTCCTGAAGAAAGAGAGCGCGGCATTACTATTAATACAGCTCATGTCGAATATGAAACTGAAGGCAGACATTATGCTCATGTGGATTGTCCAGGACATGCTGATTATGTAAAAAACATGATTACAGGTGCTGCACAAATGGACGGAGCTATTCTGGTTTGTGCAGCTACAGATGGTCCTATGGCACAAACAAAAGAGCATATCCTTCTGGCTAAACAGGTTGGAGTTCCTGCTCTTGTAGTTGCTCTGAATAAGTGTGATATGGTCGATGATGAAGAAATTATTGAACTTGTTGAAATGGAAATCAGAGAACTTTTAGATAGTTATGACTTCCCAGGAGATGATATACCTATAGTTCAAGTTTCCGGTTTAAAAGCTCTTGAAGGAGATTCTACTTGGGAATCAAAAATTGAAGAATTAATGAAAGCAGTCGATGCTAGTATCCCTGAACCGGAAAGAGAAGTTGATAAACCATTCTTGATGGCAGTTGAAGATGTTTTCTCAATTACTGGTAGAGGAACTGTTGCTACTGGAAGAATTGAGAGAGGTAAAGTAAAGGTTGGAGAAGAAGTTGAAATAGTTGGAATCAGAGACACAAGATTAACAACAGTAACTGGTGTCGAAATGTTCCGTAAACTCCTTGATGAAGGAATGGCAGGTGACAATGTTGGTTTACTTTTAAGGGGTGTTCAAAAAGAAGATATTGAGAGAGGAATGGTTCTCGTTAAAAAAGGATCCATTACTCCTCATACTCAATTTGAAGGAGAAGTGTATGTCCTCAAAAAAGAAGAAGGTGGAAGACATACGCCTTTCTTCGCAGGATATAGACCGCAATTTTATATCAGAACAACTGATGTGACAGGTCAAATTACTGCATTTACTTCTGATGATGGTTCTAATGTGGAGATGGTTATGCCTGGAGATAGAATTAAGATGACTGGAGAATTGATTTGTCCAGTAGCTATTGAACAAGGCATGCGATTTGCAATCCGCGAAGGTGGACGCACTATTGGGGCTGGAGTTGTTTCTAAAATTCTCAAATAATATATTTGAATTTTAAGATTTTAACCTCAATCATTTAATATAAGTAAATGGATAAGGGTCGTTTTAATTACAACGACCCTTTCTAGAAGTTAATTTGGAACTATGACTGCATCAATTGCTCAACAAAAAATAAGAATAAGGCTCAAAGCATTCGATAGAAGAATGCTTGATTTGTCTTGTGATAAAATAATTCAAACTGCTGATACTACTGCTGCTTCAGCAATAGGTCCAATCCCTCTTCCAACAAAAAGAAGAATTTACTGCGTCCTAAGGTCTCCGCATGTTGATAAAGATTCTAGGGAGCATTTTGAAACAAGAACTCACAGAAGAATAATTGATATTTATAGTCCATCTGCTAAAACTATCGATGCTTTAATGAAGCTAGATCTTCCAAGTGGTGTAGATATAGAAGTTAAACTTTAATCAATCCCGAAAACTACTTAAATTGATTATTATTAACTAATACAAATGAGGTTTAAATGGGAGAGCTCTCTGTAAGGGAATTACCTCTATTTCCTTTGCCAGATGTGGTCCTTTTCCCTAAAGAGGTATTGCCTTTACATATTTTTGAATCAAGATACAGAATTATGCTCCAATCTGTTTTGGAAGCTGATTCTATGTTTGGAGTTATAAAGTGGGATCCAATTAACAAAAGTATGGCCAACGTGGGATGTTGCGCCCAAGTAATAAAACATCAAACTGCAGAAGATGGTAGAAGTACCATTATCACTCTTGGACAACAAAGATTCCAAGTTTTGGAAATCGTTCGTTCAACACCATATTACTCAGCAATGGTAAGTTGGATTAATGATGAAAGTACTGATAATCTTCAATCATTAGACTCTCTAAAAGATTCAGTAACAGAAGCACTTAGTGACGTTATCAATCTATCAAGTAAATTGAATAATACTAAGAAAAACCTACCTGATAAATTACCTAACAATCCTATGGAATTATCATTTTGGATAGGAGCCCACTTAGGTGGTCCTGTAGCTGAAGAACAACAACGACTCCTTGAGGAAAGGAATACTTATAAACGTTTACAAAGGGAATATGAAATGCTTGATCATACAAGAAAACAACTTGCAGCAAGAACTGCTCTCAAAGAAAGTTTAACTGATATAAAAGAAAATTAAATGTTTGAATTATTATTATATTTTTTTTTACTGGTTTTCCTCCTTTTAGTATTGTTTTTTGTATGGAGAATTAATGCCAGAAAATATATTTCTTCTGGCACTGTGGCATCTGCATATGATTCCTGGACTCAGGATAAGTTGTTGGAGAGACTTTGGGGGGAACATATACATTTGGGCTTTTATCCCTTGGGGGTTAGAAATGCTGATTTTAGAAAGGCTAAAGTCCAGTTTGTTCACGAGTTGGCCAAGTGGAGTGGTCTTGATAAATTGCCAAAAGGATCAAGAGTACTTGATATAGGTTGCGGAATTGGAGGAAGTTCTAGAATTCTTGCAAAATATTATGGGTTTAATGTCACCGGAATCACAATTAGTCCTGCTCAAGTAAAAAGAGCTAGGGAACTTACTCCATATGGACTTAATTGTAACTTCCGTGTTATGGATGCATTGGATTTAAAATTTGAAGATGGATCATTTGATGCAGTTTGGAGCGTTGAGGCGGGTGCACACATGATTGATAAAAACAAGTTTGCAGCTGAAATGCTAAGAACTTTGAGACCAGGAGGGTATTTAGCAATGGCAGATTGGAACTCGAGAGATCTAAGAACATACCCCCCATCTTTTGTTGAGAATTTGGTGCTTAAACAATTGCTTGAACAGTGGGTGCATCCTAATTTTATTAGTATTAAAGATTTCGGAGATATTCTTCGAACTAACGAAAATAGTGCAGGGGAAGTTATTACAGATAATTGGAATGCTTATACAAATCCTTCCTGGTATGACTCTATTTTTGAGGGTATTAGAAGACCTTTCGCAATTTTATCTCTTGGTCCTTTAGCTATATTGAAATCTGTAAGAGAAATCCCAACCATACTTCTTATGAATTGGGCTTTTAGAAAAGGTTTAATGGAGTTTGGAGTATATAAATGCAGAGGATAAATTAATCTAATTCAATATTCTCAGAAAAATAATTTCCAAAATCTACAAAGTTTTTGCACAAAGGTTCAAGATTATTTTTTAGTTTAAAAAAATTTTCAATATTATTTTGATAATTTATTTCTAAATCAATGTAAATTATATATTCTCCTAACTCTCTTTTAGATGGTCTAGATTCTATTTTACTCATGTTGAATCCAAAATCTGCAATACAATTTAAAGCTTGAAGTAATGCGCCAGGTTTGTTTGAGATTAATGAAAAAGCAAAACTAGCAATATTAGCTGAATTAAAATTTAATTCTTTGCTTAATAGAACAAATCTAGTGCAATTACCAGGGACATCATTAACAGGAAATGCTAATTCTTTTAGTCCTTCAATTTCAATTAGTGATTTTGACCCAATGGCTGCTCTAAATTTACTCCCTTTTACCATATTCACAGCTTCTGATGTTGAATTTGTTGGAAGAGGGATAGCATTGGGAAGATGTTCAGATAACCATTCTGAACATTGAGCTAATGCTTGAGGATGAGATAATACTTCTGAAATCATTGAAAGTTCACCATCACTAATTAATGCATGTTTGATTGGTAAAACTATTGCTTTGTTAATAAAAATATCAGGAAATTTCCATAGGGCATCTAGAGTAGCTGTAACTCCCCCCTCAACAGAATTTTCAATAGGAACTACTGCAGCATCACATTTGTTGTAGGCTATAGATTTAATAACCGAATGTAACCCATTACATGGTACAAATATAGGAGTCTGAAAATCAGCAAGCTTTGAAAGTATATGAGCTGCTTTTTCTGCGTATGTCCCTTTAGGACCTAAATATGCAACTTGTTTGCGCATGATTAACTGTAAAAAAAAAGATCAATTAAGCATTGGAGGGATATAAAAAATGCTGTTATCTTTTGATGCTAAACAGAAATTAAAACTTTCTGTAACACGAAATAAAAAGTATCTTTCTAAATATCTTTTGGAAGAAGAAAGAGTGGTGGGAGCAATGCTAGACTCCAAAAAATTAGTTCCTGAAGGTGAAGGTAGGTATAAGTATACAGTAACAAGTTTTAAGGTTTTCCAATTAGATATTAACCCTGTTGTTTCAATTGCGGTAGAGAATAGTGATGGAATTTTAAAAATGAGTGCTCTTGAAAGTAAGCTAGATGGTTTGGGGATGATAGATGATTTTAATCTGATTTTAAAAGCTAATTTGGAAGCAACTGATATTGGATTGGAGGGAGAAGCACTTTTAGGCGTATCTGTAAGCCAACCTCCTCTATTGAAACTAATACCAAAAAAAATTTTAGAATCTACTGGTCATTCAGTATTAAATGGGATTCTATTGGGTATAAAATCAAGGGTTCAACAACAATTAGTTAACGATTTTTTAGATTGGTGTGAATCAAATAAGATTTGATTTTTTCAAAAAACTTTTCCTATGAAGGTTAGTTATCCCCTTTTTTTTGATTATTTCAAAATGCTCTCTTGTTCCGTAACCTTTATTTCTAGATAATAAGTATCTGGGATATTTGCTGTTTAACTTTTCCATTAGATTGTCGCGAGAAACTTTTGCAACTATGCTTGCAGATGCTACTGAAGTGAATTTCGAGTCTCCTGATACTATATTTTTCTGAATCCCTTTCCATGGCCTTAATAATAAGGGGCCATCAATTATTAATTCAGATGGAGTCTTTTTTAACTTTTTTAATGCTCTAATCATGGAAAGTTCAGTTGCAAATCTTATACCAAACTTATCTATTTCTCCCGCCGAGGATTGTCCAATGCCATAATCTGAAGAAAGTAATAAAATTTTTGGCAAAAGTAATTTTCTTTTTTTTGAGGTTAATTTTTTACTATCTATCACTCCAATTTGTTTTAAGGTTGATTGATTTTTTTGAGTGAGTACCACAACTGCTGAGAAGACTGGACCAAAGACGGCTCCCCTCCCCACTTCATCTATTCCTACTTCAGACACTTTATTCAATACTTGCTGAGGATCTTCTCCTTTTTTTTCTTGCATTGTTAATCTCATCTGTAAGTTCAAGTTCATCCTTTTTATCTAAAAATAGAACTTCCTCATTTTCATTAATTTTTTTTATTTTTTTATCTTTAGAAGTTGAATTTGATACATTAATTATTTCAATCTCATCTGCTTCTTTAGATTTCGAAACTTTTTTTACTTGTTTTGGATTTGTTTTTTTATGATCTAAAGTTTTTTCATTTTCCTTTAAACGCACAAAATTATTGCTAGTGAGATATTCTTTCCCTAACTTTATTAGCGGATTAATACCTAATTGACTGAAAACAATTTTCTCATCATTAGAAAGATCAACAGTTAATATATTTTTTTCTTTTGAATTTAATGTGTTCGAAATATTATTATCATTTTCTTTTTTATTAGAAGAATCATCTTTATCTACATTTTTGGGGTTAAGGAATTCTTTTTCAATCACTTTTTCTTGATTATTAGTTGATTGAGAATTATCTAAATCAATAGGTTTTATATTATTTGATTTATGATGCTTTTCCTCAACTTTTTTAATTTGTAGATTTGTTATTCCAAAATTTAATTGATTTTCTACGTGTCCCGTACCATTGCATTCAGAACATTTCTTGCCAAATAATTCATATATATTTTGACCTTGTCTTTTTCTCGTTAACTCTACTAAACCTAATTCAGTAAGCTGAGCTATCTGAGGTCTTGCCGAATCATCTTTTATTGCTGAAGTGAAATGCTCAAGTAACTGGAATTGATCTCTTCTAGATTCCATATCAATAAAATCTACTACGATAACTCCACCAATATTTCTTAATTTCATTTGTCTTGAGATTTCAACTGCTGCTTCGCAATTTGTCCATAAAACAGTTTGTCTTGAGTTAGCCGATCTTGTAAATGATCCAGAGTTTACGTCAATTACTGTAAGAGCTTCAGTTGGTTCAATGATTATATAACCTCCTGAGGGAAGATCTACTCTAGGTTGAAGCGCTGTTTGAATTGTTTTCTTAATTTTGTATTTTTCTAAAATATGTTCGTTTAAATCGTTATCGTGAAATTCAATATCTAGAGTGGCATCATAGTTTATTAAAAAATCTTTTGCCTTATCAACTGAAAATTTATTATCTATAATTATTTTTTTTGTAAACGATTTAATATGATCTCTTAAAATCTTAAGTGAGAAATCATCATCCCTTTTTATCAAAGTTGGTGGGTTAGAAGTTTCAGAGACTTTTAGGATATCATCCCATTGCTGCATTAAATTTTCTAAATCTTCGATAAGTAGCTCTTCTTTTATCTTTTCGGATTCAGATCTAAATAGTAAACCAGTGCTAGGTGGTTTTATTAAAACCCCAAGAGCCTTCAAACGGCTTCTTTCTGTCTCTGTATTTATTTTTCTGGAAATATTTACTCCTTGCCCGTATGGCTGCAATATCATATATTTTCCAGGTATCGAAATACTACCAGTGAGTCTAGGTCCTTTATTTCCTGTGGGCTCTTTAATTACCTGTACTACAACTTTTTGTTTTGGTTCTAGTAATTCAGTTATTCCCAATATTCCCTTTTTGAGTCTTAATGGTCCTAGATCTGATACATGGATGAATCCATTTTTATCACTTTCTCCAATATTTATAAAAGCGGCATCAATACCAGGGAGAACATTTTCTACCGTTCCTAAAAAAATATCGCCAATTTGATATTGACCTTGTGCGACGATTAATTCATCAACTTGATCATCCGTGAGTAGTGCTGCAATTCGAGCATGCTCAGCGATGATAATTTGTTGAGACATATAGTTGATTCTGAATGGTTTGGCTTTTGAAAATCATCTAAAGTAAATAATTGAATTTTTATTTTTAAAAAGCAATTTTTTATAGTTAGTTTTTACTTCTTAAGATTAGATTTAATAATAGTTGGTTACTGCTATGTATTAGGCTTTAGACGACTTTCAGACTATTTGAAATTGAATTCATAGCTATGATTATCTCTTGATTTAATCATAACTACAATAATATTAACATCTAATCACCACTTAAGCACATTGATCTATTATCCTTAAATTGGTCAAAATATTTTTTTTAAAGTGGTTCAAGTAAACGACAATTATTTAAAACTAAAAGCAGGATATTTATTTCCTGAAATTGCAAAAAGGGTAAAATTATATTCTGAATCAAGCAAGAATTCCAACATAATCAAGCTTGGAATAGGAGACGTAACAGAACCTTTACCTAAAGCATGTATAGATGCTATGGGCAGAGCCTTAAATGAAATGGGAACGACTGATGGTTTTAAGGGTTACGGACCAGAACAAGGTTATTCTTGGCTCCGAGAAAAAATATCAGAACATGATTTTAGTTCCAGAGGCTGCAAAATTACAGCAGAAGAAATCTTTATATCAGATGGGTCTAAGTGCGACAGTAGCAATATATTAGATATTCTTGGCAAAGATAATTCAATTGCTGTAACAGATCCTGTTTACCCTGTTTATGTTGACAGTAACGTCATGACAGGAAGAACTGGAGATGCTTTAGTAAATGGTACTTATAAGGGATTGACTTATCTTGCAATTAATGAGGAAAATAACTTTCTGCCTGAACTTCCTAAAAAAAAAGTTGATATTTTATATCTTTGTTTTCCAAATAATCCCACTGGTGCAACGATTACAAGAGAAGATTTAAAAAAGTGGGTTGACTATGCTCTTCAAAACAAATCTTTAATCCTTTTTGATGCAGCTTATGAAGCATTTATTCAAGATGAAAATATTCCCCATTCTATATATGAGATTGAGGGGGCAAGGGATTGTGCCATTGAATTCAGATCTTTTTCAAAAAATGCAGGTTTCACAGGAGTTAGATGTGCTTTTACAGTAATACCTAAAAATCTAAAAGGTTTTAGTTCAACAAATGAAGAAATAGACTTGTGGTCACTTTGGAACAGGCGACAATCAACAAAATTCAATGGAGTAAATTACATTGTTCAGAGAGGTGCAGAAGCTGTTTATTCTCAGGAGGGGAAGAAAGAGGTTGGTGGCTTAATTGACTTTTATATGGAAAATGCAAAAATTATGAAAAATAAACTTCAAACTGCAGGTTATACAGTTTATGGTGGGAATAACGCTCCGTATATTTGGATCAAAGTTCCTGATCAAATGACATCTTGGGACTTTTTTGATTTTCTTCTTCAACAAGTTGGTGTTGTAGGAACACCTGGGAGCGGATTTGGATTATCCGGAGAGGGATACTTTCGTTTATCAGCATTTAATTCAAGATCAAATGTCATTCATGCCATGGAAAGAATAATTAATATATAATTAAAAGTACTTTCAAAAAACGCAATGCAATTTATAAAGTTAGAACAAAGTTTGAGTAATAATAATTCTGCAGTGATTGAAAAAAAACCTGCTGATTTAAAAAATAAATCTCCAAAATATAAGGTTTTACTTCATAATGATCCAGTTAATTCTATGGAGTACGTCACTATTTCACTCAGAGAAGTTGTTCCCCAATTAAGTGAACAAGATGCCATTGCCATAATGCTAGAGGCACACAATACCGGGGTCGGTTTGGTAATTGTTTGTGATTTAGAGCCGGCTGAATTCTATGCAGAATCGTTAAAATCCAAAGGAATTTCTAGTTCAATTGAGAAAGAGGACTAATTACGTTCGTATTAATTATTTAGAAAGAGCTAATTTCCTTTCAGAAAGTGGCCGCACTTTTAAAGATTCCTTTAGAGGAGATTTGCCGTATTCTCTCTCCAAAATGTTTATAACTGTTTTTCCAAATTCATCTTCTTTATTATCAAAAGCTTCTAAGCAAACTTGACCAAGTTTTTTTCCTAAAGCGCCTGGATTCCACAGAAGTTTTCTTGCGGTCCAAGGCATCATGCTCATTGGATTATAATTGGGCTTCAAAATTTTCTGATCTAAGGCGAACTGCTCAAGAAGAGTATGAGGTTGTAAACCTATAAAGAATATAGCAGGATCAACTAAGCCATGGCCAAAAATATTTTCTAATTCTCTATGATAAGCAATAGTTTGTCTTATGGTGTTTGGTGTCTCATCAAAAACATTGAATGAATAATTCACCGAAACATGATTTTTGAAACCTGATTTAACTAGCATTCTGCAATTATTTAATACTGTCTTAAGGTCATATGCTAATCTCATTTTTCTAACAAGTTCTTGAGATCCAGAAGTGATGCCTATCTCAAAATAACTCATACCTGTATCCACCATAAGCTGTGCCAACTCAGCATCAATATTATCTGCTCTTATGTATGCAGCCCAATTAATATCGTCCCAACCTTGATCTTTAATCGCTTGCAAAAGAGTTTTTGCATCTTCGATATGTTTTTTAGCTGGAATAAACTGTGCATCTGTGAACCAGAATCCCCTGACTCCGAGATCATATAGTTGTTTCATTTCTTTGATTACTTCATTAACAGGATTAACACGAACTTGCTTACCCTCTACAACTGTATAAACGCAGAAACAACAATTATGAGGACAACCTCTTTTTGTTTGCACCCCTACATAGTAATCTCCTCCTTCTATATACCAATTGAATTCAGGCCATATTGATTTAATGTATTCATAGTTGCATGCAGTTTTAAATGTGCCGGAAGGTTGTTCGTGTATTAATTTATTCCGTGGTTTCTGTCCGGCAAGATAACATCTTTCTTTCTCTATAGAATCACCTTTAATAATTTTCTCAATAAGATTTTCTCCTTCTCCTACAGAAATCACAGTATCTTTTGGAACTAGCCTCCCTAATTGCTCATAGAAAACACTAACAGCTCCACCTCCTAAAATTACTTTTACACCTTTGTTGTATTTT